>JAUVIB010000266.1 GCA_030592985.1 Calditrichaceae bacterium
AAACTGGTTGATTTAGACTATCCATTTCTGGATTCTTTGGACAGGAATCTTGATACTAATTTTGATTTGTCGTTACTGTTTAATCCCGATAGTTTTAAGACGCAGCAAGTATCGCTTAAGAATTGGAATTTTGAATATTCTGGAAATAAAATGCATGACCCGGTATTGATATCGAATATCAATTTTACAATATACAATATGAAATATGCAGATAAGGAAAGTGGATTAGATGCTTATCAGGGCTCATTAAAATTTGGTGAGATAATTATGGAAAACTTTAAAACCCGGGACATAGGATTTAGTTTTCATAAAGAAAAAGATGTATATCATTTTGACCCGGATATTATCAATATACTTGGCGGCGGGGATGCCAGGGAAGAAGGAACTTTTTGGATTGATGTTTCCGATTCCTTACCATCCTACCACGCTCAATTTAAACTTTCCGATTTTGATATTGATGATATGATGCAAGGATTAGCAAGAAAAAAGATAGTTGAAGGTAAAATGAATCTTGAATTTTTGTTTACTTCGAGAGGGAAGAGTATCGATGAGTTGTTAATGAATATTAATGGTGAAGCTATTACTACCGGACAGAATCTTATTTTATACGGTGTCGATCTTGATCATATTCTGGACAAAATTCAACGTTTTCAGTCTTTTAATTTAGTAGATATATCTGCATATTTTCTCGTAGGCCCTTTAGCGCCGTTGGCAACTAAAGGGTTTGATGCCGCGAATATGATCTCAACATCTCTTGGAGATAAAACTATTGTTCCTCAACTAATTTCAAATTGGAAGGCTGAAAACGGAACTGCTACGATTATAGATGCGGCGCTAAGTACTACAAAAAATCGAATTGCGGTCAAAGGACAGATTGATATTATCAAAGGTGAGTATAATGATATAACTGTCGCCGTTTTAAACAAAAGGGGCTGCTCCTTAATTAGCCAGACGATTAATGGTCCATTTGCAAATCCAAAACTTAGTGATTTACATGCGGTTGGTCCTATTCGCGGTACCTTGCAAAGTTTGTTGAATATGATTACCGGTAAGGACTGTAAGCCGTTTTATACAGGATCTCTTCCTCATCCCAATTAATAGTTTTTGTTAAAAACTATGTAATTGTGTCGAAATTTATAGTCCATCATCTCCTTAGGGATATCTTTGCCTACTCGGCTAGGTGAGGTACAAAGTAATGCCACGGGCCCAGAGAAATACTTTCGGGAAAAGGGTGCTTTGGATAAAATTTTAATACGCCACTACCAGCTGAAATAGTGCTGTATTTTCTGCTGTTAGATCTTTCATATGATCAGAACGTATTTCAATACGAGCCGAGCAATTTTCTGTAAAGTTGTAACCCAACCCCAGAGTGTATCTTATTTTAGAATCACAAGAACCACTTAAATCTCTATCCACCTGTGCTTGACAAAAACCATAGCGTAGCGTAAAAAAGAGGGGTAAATCAATCATATCCTCCAATTCGGTTAAGACTTGAAAATAGAATCCTTCTCTATTGTTCATACCGAGTGTATCCAAATCGCCTTCATATAATGCATTTGTCCACAAATACTCCGATTTTATCTCAATGGGTTCCCATTCAAATTGAAGATCCACTCCTTGCAACCAATTTGTTCTTTCGCTTGTATTATTAAAATCCGAAGCATGGGAGAGCCCCAACTTTAAAGAAGGAAGCAGATTAAATCTAAAATTACCGCCCAGATTAAACCCTTCGGAAAAACCGTTAACGGCCCATAATTCAACAACATAGAATTTTCGCATCATATGAATACCAATTCCAATGTCGTTCCATCCGCCAATGGTCTTTTCAATGACTAAGGGCTGGCTGACTACCGGCCGATCCGGTGATGCAAAAGATAAGTAATCCAGACCAAAATGGATGTCGAATTTTCCCACAACAATACCGAAGTGTTCCAATTCTTCTTCCCGGCGTGGATGCATGGCATGACCCTTAATCAGGTTATAATGAAGAAAAGCCATGGCTAAATTCAAATTGTCCAACTCAGGATCATAAGCAATAGCGGTCCCGAGAGAAATATGTCCCTCATAACTGCTGCTTATGTCAATTTCAAATTGATTAATCTGAAATCCGTTATTTAAATTTTCTGAGAAATTATGATTATGAACAACATCAAAAAAACCGGTAATCTCAATTTGTGCCAGCCCTTTATCCTGGAAAATAAATAAAAGAAGAATAAATACTATAAATCTGACTTTATTGAATTTTGTGCGACAGCCACTCATAAGACCTCCATGAGTAAATAATTACTTACTCTAAGGTTTTAAAAAAAACTCAGGAAATTCCTGAGTTTTTTATAATTAATTATTAATTAATATCTGTAAGGACAATTAGCGGAGCGATATCCCTGTCCGCGTCCTCCACCGTTTCCACGACCGTTACCCATACCTTTACCATAACCGCGTCCCTGGCCGCTGCCATTAGCAAGGCCAAAACCAAGACCCATCCCGCGTCCTGCCGGAAGCATAGCAGCCTGCTCAGCAGTTAGAACTTTACGGGCATTAATACGGATTTGTAACGATTTTTCCTGCAATTTTTGCCGTGCAGTTAACATCTCTTTTTGCAAGGAGATAATTTTTGTTTGATTCTTTTCCAACTCTGGCATTAAGGTGCGAACTTCCATTGCTTTACTCTGAAGCTCGGTACGCAGTGCAAGGGTTTCCTTGGAAAAGGCGTTGCGTATATCATTTAGTTTAGTTGTCTGCTCAGTTGTTAAATTAAGATTTCCGGCATACAAATTCATACCACCTCTCTGCATACCGCCCCAATTACCTCTATTTTGTGAAAATCCATTAGAAAAAAAGGCAAACATTAAAACGATACTTAATAAATACGAAAACTTCTTCATTGTAAAATCCTCCAAAAATAAATTTAAATTAATTAGATTAACCCGGTTTTAATCGCTTTCAAATAGTAATACAAGAGGATTTTAATTTTTCTTTCATTTTTTATAAAATAAATTTATTATAGCTTACAGACTCCTGATGCAAAACAGATAAATCAACAATTATTAGCAATTGATTGCAATGACTCAGTGAATTTAGAAAATGCCTGTATTAAGCCTATTGAAATGATGTTTTATACCAAAAATTGTGGCATTACGGCTTTGGGTGATTAATGACATTTATTATATCCTTACAAAATTACACATGATAATTCTCATAAATTCAAAAAAAGATTTACGAAAAAAATCCTTGCATTTTATTAAATCTTTTGTAAGATATTTTATAGTGATTTAATTGTAGTATTAAGGAATTAACTGAAAAGGTTCACATTCAATGAGCCTAATGATGCAATTGAGATTATTTCATTTATACTCTTCTTGAAAGTGGACATTTCTCCGTGCTGTACTGATTGCAAGCAATAAAAGATTGAGTTAAATTATTTGAAAAATATATACAATTATATTTAATCAGGAGGAAAAATACAATGAAAACACTTTTTATTTTATTAATTAGTCTATTGTTTTTTTCAAAAGCGCGAGCTACAATATGGACGGTGGATGATGATGGAACAGCTCAGTTTATAAAAATACAAGACGCGATTGATGCTGCAAGTTATGGAGATACCGTTTATGTTTTAAATGGAGTATATCCGGAAAGCATAGCGCTTACACCGGGAATAAGCATAATAGGTGAAAATAATGACAGTACTTTTGTTCTTGGTACAATAGAAGAAAATAATATCATTGAGATCGAAATTGGTTGTACCGTAAAGGGCTTAAATATATTGGCTAGTAATAATAATATAAATATTGTAAATGGAATAGCTTTTGGTATTTCTTCATTAACACCTGATACTTTTGATATTAAAATAAGAAATAATAAAATTGTTAAATGTGATCATGGAATTATTATTTTGTCAAATAATTCTGCAAATAAATATCTTATTACTATTGAAAATAATATTATTCAGAACAATAATATAGGTATTGATCTATTTTATATAGATTCCATCGAGATAGCAAATAATTTAATATTTAATAATTCAACTGGAATTAATATACAAGAATCTCCTTTTTGGAGATATGATTGGGATATAAGAATATATGGTAATGATATTGAAAATAATGATAATGGAATTAATTTATGTGGCGGTCGCGTGACAAAATCATCAAATTCACCTGTTACTACCATATTTGATGCGACTAGAAATTGGTGGGGTACAACAATTGATTCGGAAATACAGAACACCATTTGTGACTGGGAGGATAGAAAAGTAGATTATAACAATTGGTTATATGCCGGCGTTGAAACTCCTATAGAAAGACAGGATAACGGTATCCATAGGAATAATATTCTTAATAATAATCAATGGAATATTTATGTCGGTTTAGATATTGGCAGCATTTATGAAGGAAAAGAGGATATAATAAATGACTTCCATTTATATAACAACTATCCCAATCCTTTTAATTCCTCAACCCAGATACAATATGTGATTAAAAAACCGGGGCATGTTCAAATATCAATTTATAATCCGTTGGGTAAGTTGATTAAGAAATTAGTAAATCAATATCAGAGGGCAGGTACAAATAAGATAACCTGGAATGGTAAAGGAGATAATAATATATCCGTACCATCAGGATTGTACTATTACAAAATAACTTATGGAAATATGAGCACAACAAAAAAAATGATAATTTTAAAATAATTACAAACACAAAATTAAAAGGGCTTATTCATGCAATTATCAATTTTATTCAATACAAAAAAATGATAAGCATATTTCTTATGCAAAGCGCGATAATTTTGATATTGTTTCTTTATCTTTAGCGGTTAATATTTTTGTTTTGCGAATTTTTTCGAATCCTTTGTCCGCGCCCCAGCCAGCGCCGGATTTCACCTGCTTTGAATTCTGTTTCTCCTGTTATTTCACCAATAATTTTAATTAGTTGATTTTTTTGCAGTGTGATCCGGCCGCGTAAAATCGTTTGTGATATATCAATTGTCCAGGTCTTATCCTGAAAATCGTTGATTAAAATTTTATCTTCCTCTATAATAGTTATGATTTCTCCCCCAAGAAGGCCTTTTTCCGGTGAGCTCCACATCTCTTTTTTCCGGTTTCCCATTCCCCTGTAAAAAGGAACCCTTTCTTCAAACACGGTTTCTACCTTTTCCGAAAATCCTGTTTGGTTTAAAAACGCGCCTCCCATTAGTGATAGCACAAGGATTATGAAAATAATTAGTATTGCGCTTTTACGATATCCTCTCTCTGTGCGCCTAAAATAGTAATAGATGAGTATGGAAAATAGGATTA
>JAUVIB010000480.1 GCA_030592985.1 Calditrichaceae bacterium
AGGAAATTTTTCATATATCCTGGGAGTGTTTTATCAACTGGCATTTTTAAATCATTATAAACTAACCCTGAAGACAGAGAATGACGAAATTGTTCGAGATAACATCTTTGTGGAAATATCCAACAGCCGTTATACCGGCAAAACCTTTTTAATGGCGCCCGGCGCAAAAATAGATGACGGGCTACTTGATGTGACCTTATTGAATAAATCCAGCCGCCGCCGCGTTCTGCAAATTTTTCCCACGATTTTTAATGGCGAGCATATTCATGAAAAAGAAGTAGAAACATTTAAAGCAAAACATATTGAAATTGAAACGAGTAAACATTGTGTTCTAACCCCGGATGGGGAGCTGTTGGGCGGCACGCCTATCAAAATCGATGTGTTGAATAAGGATATCCGTGTGTTTTGGCCATGAACGATGGCGGAACGCTTGCGCTCCTCGTACCAAGGGTATCCCCTTTGTACGAGGACAATATAGAATAACTAAAATCAGGTAATATTTTGGAGAAATTGAATTATGAAATCAAATCAATTTATTAAGCAAAACACATTATTCATCATATTCCTTATGCTATTTACTTTTAATGAAATTAAGGCAGATGAGTCAGAATCAGAGATTTTTCATAAAAACGTGGAATATGGCCTTTCTGCCGGATATTTGTTTGGAGGGAATATAAATATTTCTGACGCCCCGAATAAATTTGAAAAAACAGGTTCATTTATGATCAAGGGGTTTATTGATTCTTACCTTATTCCTAAACTGGCAGCCGGGTTATATTTGCAGTATTCATACAGTGGATTAGAAGAAATTGAAAATGATAGATTAAAAAATAAACACAATGCTTCTATTATAGAAATAGGCGGGTCATTAAAACCGCGCTTTATATTAAATCCGAAATGGGCGCTAAAACCTGGGCTTTATATTGGTTACAGGAAGTTCTTCTTCGATTTCAATGCGGATTGCGGATTAGAACTTGACAATGCACATGGTATGGCGTTAAATGCTGCTGTTGAAATTCAATATGTTTATTCATCATCTTATATAATTTTTAGTGAAATAGGGTTTGTAACACAACCCTATGGTGGAAAAGAAGACATTACCCATCTTGATTTTGGACCGATATTTTATATTACCGCAGGTATTGCATTATAGTTTTTTTTGAGTAGTTGAAAAGAAGTAATAATAGTACATTGATTCTGCTATACTTAATCAGGGAAGGGAAATGAAACCAATTAAAAATTTCATAATAACGGCTATACTCTTTTTGGTGTTTTGTTTTACTGCTATTTTTTGCGATAATGAATCATCGAAAAAACAACAAAAAAGTATTATCGGTGACTATCTGTTTGACCACAAAGAAATGAATTCCGTTTTTCTTACTACTGTTTATGAAGAAGATGGAGAACTTTACGCCTATTCTGAGTTAGCCGATTATCCTGTAAAAATGGAACTTGCAGATGCTAAGACTCATTAATATATAATTAAATTCAGAAGTTCTGGCGTCTATAATTTAATATTTTCTCAGAGTAATAATGGTGTTTTTTCCCAGGTAAGTTTCAAGAATAACACACAGGAATTTGAAATGATTGGCCATAGAGTTAATCAGGAAATTATGAAGCTTCGGGAATATCATCAAAATATACCAGAAAATTACACTTATCATAAACCCTTAGAACTGGAAGGTGATTGGAAAGTGTCTACAATACAGGAAGCAGGTGTTGATACAGCAGCGCTCTATAATATGATGAATCTTGTTCTCGATAAGCATAATTATATGCACAGTATTTTAATTATAAAAGGCGGTAATTTAATAGTTGAAGAATATTTAAACGGTTGGGATCCTGTACGAATACATAGAATTCAATCTGTAACAAAAAGTTTCACTTCCACACTTGTGGGAATCGCCATAAGAGAAGGCTTTATTGAAAGTATCGATGATCCTTTATATAAATACTTACCTGAATATTCTTCCCTTTTTGACGATGCAAAGAAAATCATCTCAATCAAACACCTTCTTACCATGTCAGCAGGTTTTGAGTGGAATGAAATGGCAACTTACTATGTGGATCCTGAAAAATGCGATTCACATCTGGCAGACGCTAGCGGCGATTACATCAAATACTTATTAGAGAAACCGGTTATAACCGAACCCGGAAAGGTTTATCAATATAATAGCGGTTATCCGAACATACTTGGTTATATCATTGAAAAAAGATCGGGTTTGAATATTACAGAGTTTTCTTATAAGTATTTATTTAATCCTCTTGGTATAAAAAGGAGTTATTGGATGCCCGTTATTGGTGAAGATAGACCAAGCTGCGCAGGCGGACTTCGTCTCATGTCCCGTGATTTAGCGAGATACGGATATTTATATTTACAGGATGGTGTATGGGAAGGAAATCAAATAGTACAAAAAGATTGGATTGAAGAATCAATTAAAGATATAATGGACTCCGGAATGGGCGTTAAATACGGATATCTCTGGAAAAACACCAAATCGCTTGATAACAAGTATGATATCTTTTTCGCTAGCGGTACAGGAGGACAATATATTGCCTGCATCCCGGATTTGGATGTTGTTGTAGTAACTACGGCAAAGCCCTTCACAAATAAGGGTGATGAAGTAGCTATGCTGCTTCTCGAAAAGCTTATTCCGGCGCTTTAATTTAAATGTAATTTTGAAAGGATTTAGCGCTGTGGCAATAATAAAAGAAATGATTATGTTCTTTGCTCAGTAAACTTAGAGCTAAGTTCATTAATAACAGGAGATTGCTTCGCCTGTCCGTCATTCATCGGATCGTTCATTCTTCACTCCTCGCAAAGACAGCATTCATGTCACTGCCCCAACGGGATGCCTTTGGCACGAGCGTTAGC
>JAUVIB010000347.1 GCA_030592985.1 Calditrichaceae bacterium
ATGAAAAACGAATACCAAAAACACATCAGCTTCTGTGGCAAACAGGAAAAAATGAATATAATAAATATAAAGATAAATATGAACTGGCCCGAATATTCCCGTTTATTGATGAGATGCATAAAGCCTATAGTTGTTCCGATTTTGCTGTTTGCCGGGCAGGCGCTATGACTTTGTCAGAGTTAACCGCGTACGGGCTCCCTGCAATATTAGTTCCTTATCCCTATGCTGCAGCGGATCATCAATATAAAAATGCTTTAACAGTAGAGAAAAAGGGCGGGGCTGTAGTTATTAAGGATGATGATAAATTAGGTGAGAATTTATTGAGTCCTATAAATAATTTTATTGAAGATGAAGAATCTCTACGTAAAGCCTCTAAGCATATTTCTGAACAATATCGTGGAGACGCTATGCCGGTAATCATTGCTGAAATTAAAAAACTGGCTGAAAAAAGTAAGGTAAACCATAATGAAACCAATTAGACGGCATAAAAAGAGATTGCATTTTATCGGAATCGGTGGAATAGGGATGAGCGGTATTGCTGAAATTCTAATGGAACAGGGACATACTGTATCCGGATCAGATCGCCAGCTTAGTGAAGTTACTGAATACCTTCAAGAAAAAGGCGCTCAAATTTTCCAGGGACATAAATGGCAATTTGATAGTACCGTTGACTTTGTTGTTTACAGTTCTGCCATAAAACATGATAATATGGAGATGCTTGAAGCGGAAAAGCATAATATTCCGATAATTCGCAGAGCAGAAATGTTGGGACAGTTAATGCGTCAGAAATATGGCGTTGCCATTGCCGGAACTCATGGAAAAACAACCACCACATCAATGATTGGCAATATATTTATAGACGCAAAGTTGGATCCAACTATTATTGTTGGCGGTAAGTTAAATAATTTAAAAACAAATGCACGTCTGGGAAGCGGCGAGATTTTTGTCACAGAAGCGGATGAATATGATCGTTCATTTTTGGCTCTCTATCCAAATATTGCCGTGATAACCAATATTGAAGAAGACCATTTGGATATTTATAAAGATTTATCTGATATTAAAAAAACATTTGTAGAGTTTACAAAACATATATCCTTTGATGGTGTTGTTATTGCCGGTATCGATGATAAAAATATACGAGATATAACAAAAAATATTCAACAATTAATAGTTAGTTATGGTATTGATTATCCTGCTGATTTTATGGCGGAAGATATAGAAGCGTCCGGTAGTGGCATCAGTTTTGATTTAGTAAATAATGATAAAATATTAGGCCGGATAAATTTATCGATGCCCGGACTGCACAATGTGAAGAACGCGTTAGCAGCAAGCGCCGTGGCCATGGAAATAGGTGTAGATTTTGAAGCAATTAAAAAAGGTTTGGAAAATTTTAGCGGAGTTGCACGCAGATTTGAGATTAGAGGTATTGTAAAAGATATTATCATAATTGATGATTATGCTCATCATCCTACGGAAGTTAAGGCAACGCTTCAGAGCGCCATAAAAGGCTGGAATAAGCAGGTTGTCGCTGTATTTCAACCTCATCTTTATTCAAGAACACGGGATTTGTATAAAGATTTTGCCACTGCATTATATACTGCGGATGAGATTATTGTAATGGATGTTTATCCGGCAAGAGAAGAGCCGTTACCCGGGATTGACGGTTCAATTATTGCAAATGAACTAATAAAAATGGGGCATGACAGCACAAAATTTGTGAAGGAAAAGATTAAATTAATTCCCGAAATAAAAAAAGTAATTAAAAATGATTCAATTGTAATTTTTATGGGAGCCGGGGATATTACAAACTTTCCCGGAAAGTTATTAAAAGAGTTGCAAAATTAACAGAGGCTGTATTGAATAAAAAACGGAAAAAATCGTTAAAAGCATCGGTTATTTATATTCTTGTTTTATTGGCATTATCTCTTGCTGCCTATGGATATAAAAGTCTGGAAACATTCTTTCAGGAAAGTATGGCTTCATTTGAATTGGATGATATTGTAATTGAAGGGCATAACATCCTAAGTAGACAGGAAGTTTTAAGTTTATGCGGTCTTAATGGTAAAAAGAAATTATTAAAAATTAGCCCGAATAGCGTTGTCACCAAGCTGCTTAAGTCACCATATATAAAAACTGCATCAGCTGTTAGAAGTTTACCCGCAACTCTTCATATTGAAATTGTGGAGCGTAAAGCGGTTGCTTTCATTTTTGGTAAAGGATTAAATTTAATAGATACAGAAGGCATTCTGCTGCCTGTACCAAAATCAAACAGATCCTGGAATCTGCCTTTTATTATGCACTCAAGACATGCAATAGGTCAACTTGGGAAACAGTCCGTTTTAACCGAAGTCCAAAAGGCTGTTCAGGTATTGAGTTATATTAATATTTTAAAGAGTTCATTGGGAGATTTAATTGCTGAAATATCAATAATAAATAACTCTGATATACGATTACAGTTAATAAAGGGCGGTTCAATAGTTCGTATTAAATATGATAATTACCAGGAAAACCTGTTTTTATTGTCGGAATATATTCAAGTGTATCAAAATTGGAACGAGTTGGCTGCAATTGAATATATCGACATGCGTTTTAAAAATCAGTTTATTGTTAAAGAAAAGAAAAGCTAATTATTGGGACTAATATTATTAAATATAATAAATCATGATTTGTAAAACGATAAGAACGCTTTTAATTGAAATTATTAGTATAAAATAGAGAGATAATATGAGTACTGGAGAAATTTTAGTCGGACTGGATATTGGAACTACCAAAATAGCCGCTGTGATTGGAAGAAGGGATGAATATAATAAAATGACCATTATGGGAGTCGGACACTCTCCATCAGCGGGTTTGCGGCGTGGTGTGGTTATTGATATCAAAAAGACAGTAGAGTCAATTAAAACGGCTGTAAAACAGGCTGAACTATTTGCCGGTCATGAAGTAACGGCCGTATATGCAGGGATCGCCGGAGATCATATTCGCTCTATTAATAGTAAGGGTGTGATAGCCGTTAGTGGTAAAGATAATATTATTACGGAAGATGATGTTGAAAGAGTGATTAATGCGGCTAAAGCCATTGCTCTTCCTATGGACAGGGAGATTTTACATACGCTGCCACAGGAATATATTGTCAATGCTCAGGATGGCATAAAAACGCCGGTTGGCATGTATGGAGTACGCCTTGAAGCGGAAGTACATATTATTACGGCAGCAGCGGCTTCTGCACAAAATATTGTGAACTGCATCCGTGATGCAGGTTACGATGTAGCCGATATAGTATTGGAACCGTATGCTTCCAGCCTGTCTGTTCTGCAAAAAGATGAGAAAGAACTGGGTGTTACCATCATTGATATTGGCGGTGGAACAACGGATATCGCCATGTTTTATGATGGAAGTATTCGACACACATCAGTAATTGGAATAGGCGGAGAGCATGTGACAAGGGATTTAGCCCAAGGATTACGAACTTCTAATGAACAAGCAGAATCCATTAAAAAAGAACATGGAATCGCCATGCAATCCTTATTGGAAACCGATGAAGTTATTAGTATTCCCGGATTGGCCGGTCGCAGGCCTCGTGAAATATCAAAAGGTGTTTTGGCTGCAATTATCGAGCCGAGAATGGAAGAATTGATTGCTTTGGCCCTAAGAGAAATGCAGGGATCAAATGTATTTGATTCAATGGGAGCGGGAGTTGTTTTAACCGGAGGGGCGTCTCTTCTCGAAGGGACGTTAGATCTTGCGGAGGAGATGATGGGGCTTCCGGTTAAACTTGGGATCCCTAATGTGGGTGGGGGGTTAGTTGATACGGTAAACAGCCCCATCTATGCAACGGGAGTCGGTTTATTAGTCTATGCCGATATGTTCGGGAGTGCAGCTGATTATATAGATAACAGCGGAGTGAAATGGGTTGTTGGAAGACTAAAAGATATGTTTGAGAATTTATTTAAATAGAAAAATAACTTTATTTGGCATTTAATGAGGAATGGGAAACCTTAGGCATCGAAAATGCTGAGTAGTAAGGGCAATGAAATTAACTAAACGGGAGAAATATGATGATTCAATTTGATGAAACAGCCGAACAAACGGCTAAAATTAAAGTAATTGGAATTGGTGGCGCCGGTGGCAATGCCCTTAACGGGATGATTAATGCCAAACTATCCGGTGTTGAGTTTACAGCCATTAATACGGATGCACAGGATTTAGAGAAAAGCCTGGCCCCAAACCGGCTTCAGATCGGTAAAAATTTGACAAAAGGATTGGGAGCAGGGGCGGACCCTTCTATCGGACTAAAAGCCATCGAAGAGGATAAAGAGGTAATTATTGATGCTATTAGCGGGACCGATATGCTTTTCGTTACCTGTGGAATGGGAGGTGG
>JAUVIB010000151.1 GCA_030592985.1 Calditrichaceae bacterium
CCTCACCCTCATTTGTTTCGCCCAAAAGATGCCCAACATCGGTGATATTCTGCACGTAGCGCACTTTATTACCCAGCGTTCTGAAATAACGCATGATTACATCAAAACTTACATAGCTTTTTGCATGTCCGATATGTGCATGCCCGTATACGGTTGGACCGCATACATAAATACCAACAAACCCTTCTTTAATGGGTTTAAATAGCTCTTTTTTCCTGTTTAACGTATTATAAATATTTAAGTTACTGCTTTTATAATCCACGTTTTTTCTCCGTCCTAAAACGATCGATGGCCTCTTCAATTATACCTTCTACCAAAGAGTTAAAATTTATCCCGGCTTCTCTTGCAGCTTTAGGGACTAAGCTGGTATCTGTCATTCCGGGTAATGTATTAACTTCGAGAATAAATGGTTTATTCGTTTGGTTTAATCTGAAATCAACCCGTGAATATCCTTCACAACCAAGCGCTAAATGGGCACGCCAGGAAATTTTTTGTAAATTAACAGCCAGCCATTCATCAATATGGGCAGGGACATCATATTCACTCATCCCCGATGAATATTTACATTCATAATCATAAATATCATGTTTAGGTTTTATTTCAATAACAGGAAGCGCTTTATTTTTAAATATGGCCACCGTTAATTCCCGTCCCGCTATATACTCTTCAACCATAACTTTTGAGCTATAATTAAAAGCGTCCTCAATGGCGCTATCCATTTCAATCTCGGATTGTACTATTTTTAATCCAACTGTTGATCCCTGATCATTGGGTTTAACTACCTGGGGATAGGGAAGTCTTTTTATAATATCCCGTGAGGAATCCATTGAGGCCAGAACGTAAGAGCGTGCCACCGGTAAATTGGCTTTTTTAAAAAATATTTTTGATTTATCCTTCTCCATAGCCAACATGCTGGCCACTCTCCCTGACCCGGTATAAGGGACTTCTATAATATCCAGTAAACCCTGTACGATTCCATTTTCCCCTTTACCACCATGCAGAGCATTAAAAACAACATCCGGCTTTAAGCGATTAAATAATAGAATATTTTTTAGAAACCTGGTCCCTCCGGCAATTTTCCCTAAATTTAATTCAGGGTCTTCAAATCCGGTAATCAGATTGGTCGAATCGTTTAGACGGTTTTGCTCATCCCTGTCTGCAATTAGATCAATTTTTATAGTTTCATGTCCATTCTCAATTAAAGCCTTGGCTACATTCTCTCCGGTTGCTAATGAAATTTCCCTTTCGGTTGAATCCCCCCCCATTAAAACAATTACTCTCATAATATTTCCTTCATTTAAACTTTAGCGTTCTATTGCCTGCAGAACAAATTGCCTTATTTTTTCCTTTCCTAATACAGAAATTACTGTGGGAAGTTCCGGCCCTTCAGTCGTCCCCGTAATAGCGGCGCGAACGGGCATCCATAACTCTTTACCCTTAACACCTGTATTCTTTTGAACATCCTTCATTATCGCCTTAAATTCTTCTAATGACAACTCGGAATATTTGTCAATTTCTATAATCATTGCTTTAAAAACACTTTTTGAGTCATCCAGTCTGATCCATGACGAAGCTTCTTCAGAATATTCTTCGATTTTATCTGCATAGAACAATTGTACTTTTTCCTTTATATCCGAAAAAGTATTAAGACTGTTGCGAACCGCTGCCAATATATTATTATTCTTTTCATCAGAACCCGTATCCAAACTTTCATTAACTAACCATTTAAGACCTTTTTTTAAATAATCTTCCTGACTTAAATTACGGATATAACCGCCATTAAACCAATACAATTTATCCATATCAAAAATAGCACCTGCCTTATTTACGCGTTCCAATGTAAATTTTTCAATCAATCCGTTATAAGAAAAGACTTCCTGATCATCATCAGGATGCCAGCCCAATAAAGCCACAAAATTGACCAGCGCTTCCGGCAATATCCCTTTACGACGATAATCTTCGACTGCAACATCTCCCTGGCGTTTACTTAATTTAGATCTATCCGCATTAAGTAATAGTGGTAAATGCGCAAATTCCGGTAATTTCCAGGAAAACGCTTCATACAATAAAATATGTTTAGGCGTGCTCGGCAGCCACTCTTCACCGCGGATTACATGTGAAATCTGCATATAATGGTCATCAACCACATTAGCAAAGTGGTAAGTTGGAAATCCGTCGCTTTTTATTAAAACCTGATCGTCCAATAAATTATTCTGAAAAACAACTTCCCCGCGAATAATATCATGCACTTTCGTTTCGCCGGGTGCGGGGATTTTCAGTCGAATGACATATGCTTCTGATTTCATACGTTTAAGGGATTCATCAGGTGATATATTACGGAAATGTCCATCATATTTAATAGGTAAATTAGCATTTGCCTGTTCTTCTCTGATTTTATCGAGACGTTCCTGAGAACAGAAACAGGGATAAGCCTTATCGGCTTCAATCAGTTTATTTATCTCTTTATTATAAATATCTAAGCGCTGTGATTGATAATAGGGGCCGAACTCTCCGCCCTGCTGCGGACCTTCATCAAATTCCAATCCACACCATTTCATTGAATCTAACAAGTTATCAACCGCTCCTTCCACATAGCGGCTCTGATCCGTATCTTCTATCCGTAAGATTATTTTACCTTTATGGTGGCGGGCAAACAAAAAATTATACAGCGCTGTCCGCAGGCTGCCCACATGGACATATCCGGTAGGACTTGGTGCAAATCGAACTCTCACATTTTGCATATTTTTTCTTATTCCTTATTTTATTTGTGGAATTTTAATATATCTTAAAAACAAAAATGCTTTCGTTTATGCATTTGACTTCACTTAAATTTTCAGGCATAAATATAATTCCATACAGGTATATATAGCAAATTAACTATATAAAAAATAAGTGATACTTTTATTCTATTTCGAATTCCTCAATTTTACTTTACTTTGAAACAATTTTAACTTATTTAAGTTAATAATAATGTTGATTTACATTGATTCGTTTAATAATTTTAGTAATAACGGTGTGGAGATAATAAGATGAAAAGACGTTTGTTCATATTCGTGTTTTTAGCGTTGATTTTTTTAATCCCGCAAAAAGATTATGCACAATTAAAAAAGAATGAAGGAAGTCCGCGAATTTCAGAAATTTTAACAGCTCCCGGTACAAGTTTATTGGGTTTTCTTGATCCTTCAAAATTCCATATGAGTCATAGTGTTTCCATGTCTTATAGCGCTTTAGGCGGTGGAGCAGGAATGATGTTGAATTCCTATATTAATACGATTGACCTTCAACTGTCTGATAAATTGTTTTTAAGGACCAATATCGGAATTATGTCATCCCCCTATAATACTTTCGGGGATAATTATTTCCTGAATAAGCCGCAGTTTTTCGGGGGAGCTGAATTAAAATATGATTTTGATAATAATTCATCACTTTTTTTCAGATTTGATATCGCACCATATCAGACATATTATAATTCATATAACCCAAGGTATAACAATTCCATGTTTAGTCAACAATCTTTCTTTAGATAAAATGAACTTCAGGCTGAGAATAGAATCGTAATATCACAATATGAATATCCACACTCTGATTGATAATAAAATATATATATATTTTACCCTTGGAGAAATCATTCTACATTGAAACATAGAAGACGTTACAATACCCAACTTACAAAGAAAAAAAACAATAGACTCCAAAATAATTCTCCTTATGAGACTTCTTCCAAAAATTCAACTAAGTTTTGGCGATATTTTTTTCTCCTTATCATACTTGCAGCCGGAATATATTATATCATTGAATACATGCCTGCTGATAAATATATGGTTGATGAAAATTACACAGAGGAAGTCACAGAAGAGGAGTCTCCTGCACAACAAGAGAAATCGATAGCTTACCCTATTGAAGAAAAACAACCTGTTACACCACCGATTAATAGAGTTCTTCAGCTCGAAGTTTTAAATGGATGCGGAACTCAGGGTGTTGCCAAAATATTTTCTTCAAAATTAAAACATTACAAATATGACGTCGTAAGCAGCGGAAACTATCTAAAAAAAGGTAAAACATATTGGAAGGTATTGAAAACAAAAATAATCGATAACACCGGTAATTATGAAAATGCAAAAAAGTTAGCTGAGATTATAGGAATCAAAACGGCATATATTGAGTCCAAAATAATGGCCTCTCCCATTGCAGATATTACCATAATTATCGGAAAAGATTATCGTGACCTTGCTATAATCAAAAAGAAATAACAGACATGGAGGAATATGTCTTCACAGGAATTAGCAAAACGTATCAGCACATTAGCACAAGAGAAAAAAGGTAATCAGATTGTAATAATCAATATTAATAAACTTTCTGATTTTGCCGATTACTTTGTCATCATTTCCGGGAGTTCAAACACACAAGTAAAAGCAATTTGTGATCATATTGAAGGAGAATTACGGTCAGAATCTATCCGTACATACCATAAAGAGGGATATGAGTATAATAATTGGGTGCTGTTGGATTATGTTGATGTTATTGTTCATGTTTTTAAACACGAAACAAGGGAATTTTACGGAATTGAACGTTTATGGGGTGATGCGGAAATGGAGTTTATCAAGGAAGAAAGTGAATGACAACAGAAACTTTTATTATCAATGAATTAAAAAAATTCTTAGAAAAAAATGAAATATCCGATATAAGTATTATACTACAAAAACCAAAAGATAAAAAATTTGGTGATTATGCCGCAAATATTGCCTTGCAGTTAGCCCGCCACCTGCATAAGAAACCGTTTGACATTGCTAAGGATATTTTTGCTTCCATTACAGTAGATACACGTTATATTTCTAAAGTCGAAATCGCCGGAGCAGGATTTATCAATTTTTTTTCCTCAAATGATTACCTCTTTCAACAATTAGACTTGCTGATTAAACAAGGAGAAAAATTTGGATATACGGAATCAGGTAAGGGGAAAAGAGCACAGATAGAATTCGTCAGCGCTAATCCCACCGGACCCTTAACAATCGGTCATGGAAGACAGGCTGTTCTTGGCGATACCATTGCCAGACTGTTAGAGATGATCGGTTATAATGTTACCAGGGAATATTATTTTAATAATGCCGGCAGGCAAATGCGAATTCTGGGTGATTCCATACGCTTCCGTTATATGGAACTCATCGGTGAAAAAATCTACTTCCCGGATGATCATTATCAGGGAAAATATATAATTGATATTGCCCGCTCAGTTTTAGAAAAACATGGGAAAGATGTTGATATTGAAGATACATCCTTTTTTGCTAAAATAGGTGAAGAGAATATATTTGATGATATAAAGAAAACAGTTAAACGGCTTGGATTCTTCTTTGATGTATTTTATAATGAAAAATCCCTGTATGAAACCGGTAAAATTGATAGTGTCGTAAAGGAGCTTGGAAAAAAGGGATTGACTAAAGAAGAGGATGGCGCCCTCTGGTTTATAACAACAAAACTTGGCTTCGAACAGGATCGTGTCCTTATAAAAAGTACCGGAGAACCAACTTATCGTCTTCCCGATATGGCCTATCATATTGAAAAAGTAAAGCGTGGATTTGATCTAATTATTGATATCTTTGGCGCTGATCATATCGCCACTTTCCCTGATGTTCTTGCTGCGGTGAAAGCGCTTGGTTATGATACGGAAAAGATTAAAGTATTGATACACCAGTTTGTTACTTTAACAGAAAAAGGCGAAAAGGTAAAAATGTCCACAAGAAAAGCAAACTTTGTTACCTTAGACGAACTCATGGATGAGGTCGGCGTTGACGTTACCCGTTTTTTCTTTTTAATGCGTCACATGAACGCTCATCTGAATTTTGATTTAGCGTTGGCCAAAACACAATCCGATGAAAATCCCGTTTTTTATATTCAATATGCTCACGCGAGAATCTGCAGCATCAGTGAATTAGCTGTTGAGAAAGGAATTGAAATCAAGGATGATTGTGATTTAACAAGGTTAACCATGCCGGAAGAGATCAATCTTATTAAATATTTGATAAATTTCCCTACTTTGATTGAAGCAGCTGCCCTAAATTTTGAGCCACACCGCTTAACTAATTATCTATTTGAAACTGCTTCTCTTTTTCATAAATTTTATACTGTCTGTCGGGTTTTAACGGATGATCCAACACTCTCAAAAGCCCGTTTGAGTCTGATTAATGCAGTCCGTATAATTCTTGCAAACGGTCTTAGAATTCTTGGGATATCAGCACCTGATCACATGTAAAACGGAGAAATAAATGAGTATTTTAGTTGTTGGTTCTATAGCTTATGACACTGTTGAAACGCCTTATGGTTCCGTTCAGGATTCCCCGGGAGGCTCAGCTCTTTATTTTAGCGCTGCAGCCAGTTTGTTTTCTCCGGTTAATGTTGTAGGAGTTGTCGGTTCTGATTTTAATGCATCTAAAATATCATTTTTAAAAAAGAGAGGCGTAAATTTAGACGGGCTCTATGTAGAAAGCGGCGACACCTTCCGCTGGGGAGGACGGTATCACAAAGATTTAAACCAACGAGATACGCTTTTTACTTATTTAAATGTTTTCGAAGATTTCCAACCCATTATTCCCGAACAGTATAAAGATTCAAAATATATTTTCTTGGCAAATATCGCTCCCGACTTACAGTTACAAGTCCTTGATCAAATACATAAGCCGAAACTTGTTATTTTAGATACCATGAATTTTTGGATCAGTGGAAAAAGAGACACTCTTGAAGAAGTTTTCAAAAGGAGTGATATTGTTATATTAAATGATGAGGAAGTTAGAGAATTTACCAATGAATACAGTTTATTAACTGCTATCAATTTAATCCATAAGTTGGGCCCAAAAGCCATTGTCATTAAAAAAGGTGAACATGGAGCGCTTCTTCACTACGAAGATCAATTTTTCTTTACTCCAGCCTATCCCCTTGATCGCGTTATTGATCCCACCGGGGCAGGTGACTCTTTTGCCGGCGGGTTTGTCGGCTATATTGCCAAAGAAGGTAAAATTACCAAAACTACCCTTCGTAAGGCCGTAATGTATGGCAGTTCTGTAGCCTCTTATAATGTACAGGATTTTAGCTTTAATGCCTTGATAGATTTAGATATGAAGAAAATTCAAAATCGCTTTGAAGAATTTAAATTAATGACACAAGTATAATAGACTTGCCCTGATACTAAAAAATTCGGTTTATTACTCTTTTTTGTAAAAATACTCTATTTTTTTAAAGGGAAAATAAGTGTAAAAGTACTTCCTTTATCCACTTCACTCTCAACAACAATTTCACCGCCACTTTTATCCGCAATTTCTTTTACATGAGATAGACCCACACCGATACCACCGCCCATAAAATTTGTTTTTGATGTGGAATGATACATAACATCTTGAATTTCATAAAATTTTTCGAAAATTAAATTGATCTTATCCGTTGGTATCCC
>JAUVIB010000217.1 GCA_030592985.1 Calditrichaceae bacterium
AATGCGAATAGCTTATTTTGATTGTTATAGCGGAATTAGCGGAGACATGACACTTGGGGCATTTATTGATGCCGGTTTTGATAAAGAGTTGTTGTTGTCTCTGCCGGAAATGTTACACTTGCCGCAGGTACGAATAGAAATAAATAAAGTGGTTAAAGAGGGCTTAAGCGCCACCAAGGTAGATGTTATTTTTCCCCATGAACATGAGCATCGACATTTAAAGCAGATAGAAAATATTATAGATCAGAGCAGTTTGTCTGTAAAGACAAAAGAACTATCAAAAAAAATATTTAACCGGCTGGCAGAGGCTGAGGCAAAAGTTCATAATGTGGAAAAGGAAAAGATTCATTTCCATGAAGTTGGCGCTTTGGATGCGATTATTGATATTACAGGCTCTGCTTTGGCTTTTACAGAGATGGGTATTGATAAAGTCTATAATGGAACCGTTTCTGTGGGCGGCGGTCAGGTTAAAATGGCTCACGGTCTTTATCCTGTTCCCGCTCCGGCAACCGCCTACATGCTTGAGGATATGGATATCCGTTTTGGCCCGGTAAAAAAAGAACTGGTTACACCAACGGGTGCTGCCATTTTATCGATATTAAGGGAAAAAGATACTGTGCCGCCTCCATACCGTATAAAAAATATAGGCTATGGCGCCGGTTCTGCCGACCATGCCGGGATACCCAATGTGCTGCGTCTTATAATCGGGGAGGTGGATCCGCTGCATGAATCTGATCGGGTAATATTACTGGAATGTAATATTGATGATATGAATCCGCAGATTTTTCCCTATTTGATTGAAAAAATAATTGCTGAAGGCGCTGTAGAAGCCTATGTTACACCGATTGTAATGAAAAAAGGCCGCTCTGCACATCTTTTCTCTATTTTAGTTCATTCTGAAAAAGAGGATAAAATCAGGGATATTATATTTAAAGAGACGACTACTATCGGTATTCGGCGGCAAGAAATGCAAAGGTATAAACTTAAACGGAATCTGTTGCGGGTAAATACCAGGTTTGGTATGGTCGATATTAAGGAGGTTATTAAGGATAACGGGAAGGCATATCGTTATCCCGAATTTGAGGAGTGTAAAAAGATTGCCAAGGAACAGGATCTGCCGTTGATTGATGTACAAAAGGCGCTGGAAGCCGAGTTAAATAAATGATGGGAATCAGGTTCAGAATAAAAAATGACAAAATTTTGAGTATTGGCGCTTGGGATTTGTCTATATAATTTAGTTAAATAGATCAATTAGAAATTTATTATTAGCTTCGATGTGCCGGTACTAAACAATATGAGTATTTTAACGCTGCATATTAAGAAAACGGGGGAATTTTATCAGTAGTTTAACAAAAAATATAACGGATGAAAGAGTAGAGCTTCGTCGAAAACTTGATGAACTTGATATTTCGCTGAGGAAGTATTTAAAAGATGGAGTAATCATTGCCTTTTCCGGAGGTGTTGACAGTGCTTTTTTATTATGGAGCGCCAAAAAGGTTTTGGACGATAATAGCGGAAAATTACTGGCACTTACGGCGCACAGTCCAAGTTTACCACAAGTGGATTTCGATGATGCTGTCGCCCTTGCAAGGGATCTTGGTGTTGAGCATAAAATAATGGAGAGTCATGAATTTGATCTTCCGGAATATATCAGGAACGACCTTTTTCGTTGTTATCATTGTAAAAAAGAGTTATTTCGTCTGAGCGGTGAAATAGCCGAAATGGATCACTATAAATGGATTATCTATGGTTATAATGCTACGGATAAAGACGATTTTCGTCCGGGACATAAAGCAGCTTTAGAAAATGATATCCTGGCGCCGTTGGCACAAGTAAATCTGACAAAGAATGAAATCAGAGAAGTTTTGCAGGCAAACGGTTTGAATTTATCAGATAAACCGGCAAGCCCCTGTTTGAGTTCCAGGATAATGACCGGTATACCCATTACCGAAAAACGATTGCGTGATGTGGAATATATGGAGAATATCATTCGGGATTCGGGGATAAAAATATTTCGGGTTCGTTTGTGTCAGGAGGAAGGACAGGATTTTTTACGAATCGAAACGCAGCAGGATGATATGATTAAGATTGTAAAAATGAGGAACAAACTAGTCAAAGAGGGAGAAAAACGAGGGTATCGTTGGGTAACTCTTGATCTGGGCGGATATAAGATGGGTGGAGGCAATCGTGAATGAAAAGGAGCTGAAAAAACTTTTAAGCAACGTAGCAGATGGAAATTTGTCGACTAAGGATGCTTTAAATAATTTAAAAAGCGGACCTTTCAAATTGGATTCCGGTGATTTTATTAATTTGGATCATCACCGTCGTTTACGACAAGGTTTAGCGGAAGTAGTCCTGGCAGAAACAAAAACAGTAGAGCAGGTTGAAGAAATTGCGGACAGAATGAACAAGGAAACATTTCCCGCACTTTTTACCAGGGTTACGGATGAACAATTTATACTGTTAAAAAATAAATTTCCCCATGCCCGTTTTAACGAAGCGGGTCGCACACTATTGTTTAATGCGCCTGAAATCAAGAATAGCTCTTCCGATGAACCGTATGTGGCTATTTTATCGGCAGGAACAAGCGATTTCCGAACAGTTGAAGAGATTGCCGAAGTATGTGTGGCCATGGATATTGCTCATGAAAAACGCAATGATATCGGAATCGCAGGCTTGCACCGCTTATTGAAACATGTGGATATGATTCAAAATGCTTCGGCGATTGTGGTTGTTGCCGGTATGGAAGGCGCGCTTCCTTCGGTTGTAGGTGGGATGGCCGGCGCTCCGGTTTTTGCCGTACCCACGAGTGTTGGTTATGGCGCCAGTTTCAAAGGAATCGCTGCCTTATTAGCGATGTTGAATTCCTGCGCACCCGGAATAACCGTCGCTAATATTGATAATGGATTCTCAGCGGCTTATGCCGCATGCCAGGTGATTAGGCAAATTAAAAAATATACAAATAAGGAGAAATAAAGTGGATATTATGAAAATTGTGCAATTTGAAATGCAGTCGCATAAAGAGACCATCGAAAAGGTTATTAATGAATTACAACCGGTTATTGAAGAGGCTTGCAAACTTGCCGTTGATACATTGAATAAGGGCAAAAAAATTATGTTTTGCGGAAATGGCGGCAGTGCGGCTGATGCTCAGCATTTGGCAGCGGAACTTTCCGGAAGATATAAAAAAGAGAGACGCGGACTTCCTGGTATTGCTTTAACAACAGATACATCCGTATTAACCGCCGTCGGTAACGATTATGCTTATGATCGTGTTTTTGATCGTCAGGTAGAAGCATTAGCCCAGGAAGGAGATTTGTTGATAGGAATTTCTTCGACGGGAAATAGCGCCAATGTGATTAATGCTTTTAATATGGCAAAAAAAATGGGCTGTAAAACATTAGGTTTAAGCGGTAAAGGCGGCGGAAAGTTTAATGGACAGTGTGATTTGAACATTGTTGTGCCTGCAGATGTAACTGCCCGTGTACAAGAGATGCACATTCTGGTGGGTCATACCATCTGTCAGGCGATAGATGATTTTGTTGAATAGATTTATTAAGCAGAGATTATTTATAATACTATTGTAAAATTTGAGTATAATGAATCATGGAGAAATTTTAAATGCTATATCCCCAACTTGACCGTATGAAATTACATATTAAGCCGTTATCCGCACGTAAGAATAAGGTCGTTATAGAACGGGATCATATTCCCGTTGATCAATTGCCGCAAAACACTTCAGAAATATTTCAAGCAGTAATTAATGATACAGTTGATCGTATTAAAAAAGCGCGTAAAAACGGTTCTTCAGTAATGCTTACCTTTGGCGCCCATTCTATAAAAAACGGGACGGGCCCCATTTTGATCAAATTAATGGAAGAAGGCTGGGTGACGCATCTCGCTACCAATGGTGCAGGAATTATACATGACTGGGAATTTGCTTTTCAGGGAGAGAGCAGTGAAGATGTAAAAGCAAATGTTGACCGTGGTGAATTTGGCACATGGGAAGAAACGGGAAAATATATTAATCTCGCTATTCTTATTGGCGCCTATGAAGGAAAAGGCTATGGCGAGTCTGTGGGCAGTATGGTGGAAAAAGAGGGCGTAAATATCCCATCTGAAGAGGAAGTAAAAGAAAGGGTGACGAATTATGAAAGCGGTGATTATGAGAAAGCAGCCGCGGCCTTAGATGTTTTGGACAATATCAGAAAATTTGACTTAAAACCCGGTTGGATGCCCATCCCTTTTCCGTTTAAAAAATACTGTGTTCAGGCAGCCGCTTATCGTCTCGGAATTCCATTCACCGGCCATCCAATGTTTGGCCATGATATTATTTATACCCATCCTATGAATCATGGTGCGGCCATCGGACGGACAGCTCAACGGGACTTTCTGACTTTTGCGCATTCCGTTAACAATCTCGATAATGGAGTCTATCTTTCGGTTGGCTCTGCAGTCATGTCTCCTATGATTTTTGAAAAATCACTATCGATGTCTCAGAATTTGCATATACAAAAAAATGAGCACATGGAAAATCATTATATGCTTATTGTTGATTTGGCAAAAAGTTCCTGGGATTGGCAGAAAAATGGTGAACCACCTGCAACGGATCCGGCGTATTATTTGCGATATTTAAAAACATTTAATAGAATGGGTGGATATATGCAATATTTATCAGCCGATAATAGAGACTTTTTATTAGCACTTTATCAAAAATTAAGTGCCCATAATTAAATAATATAGGAGATATAACTTATGCTTGCTGGCATAGACTATTTTGTGGTAGTTGCCTATTTGGTAGGTATCCTACTTCTTGGATATTACTTTAGAAAATTTGTAAGTAGTTCTGATGATTATTTTCTTGGTGGACGTACATTGCCTTTCTGGGCAATTGGTATGTCAATCGTTGTTTCAGATATTGGGGCTCTTGACTTTGTTGGAATTTCCGGGCAGGCGTATAGGTATGGGCTTTCTCCTGCAAACTTTGACTGGATTGGCTCGGTACCCGCAATGCTGCTTGCCGCATTTATTTTTGTTCCATACTTTTGGAAGGCAAAGCTTTATACAATCCCCGAGTATCTTGGTCGTAGGTATAATGATACCGTTCGTACAATTGCATCTCTTACCTGGATAATCTTTTTTGCTCTCGATATGGGTGTTCTATTTTGGGCAAGTGGAATATTATTAGAAACTTTAATGGGATGGCCAATTTGGTTCTCCATTTTAGTAACTGCCGGTATCACCGGGCTATATACATACTTCGGTGGAATAACAGCTGTAGTTATGACTGATGTAGTACAAATGGTTATTATGTTTATTGGTGGAGCTACATTAGTATTTCTATCTTTCTATTATATTGGCGGATGGGAAGGACTTGTAACAAAAATTCATGCTATGGGACCTGAATATCAAAACCATTTTAAGTTGATTCAACCAACAGATACCAATACGCCATTCCCCTGGACGGGCATTCTGTTTGGATTAACATTTGTAATGGCAAATGCTTATATGATTGGTAACCAAACTATTGTTCAACGCTGCCTTACTGCAAAGAACGAATGGCATGCGAAAGCGAGTATGGTATTTGCCGGTTTCCTAAAAATGTTTATTCCATTGTTAGTTCTATTTCCAGGACTTGCTGCAATTGTGTTAATTCCCGATTTAGCAGATGGCGATCAGGCATTGCCAATGATGATTAAGAAAATTTTACCTCCAGGATTAATTGGGCTAATGTTTGCAGCTTTCTTTGCAGGGCTGATGTCGAGTATTGATTCAATGCTCAATTCAACAGCAACTTTGTTTACAAAAGATATCTATCAAAAATTTATTAAAAAAGAGGAGAGTGATAAGCATTAATTATTTGTTTGAAAAATAGTAACACTATCGATATTAATTTTTGGAATGATTACTGCTCCTCTTAGTGGTTACTTTGACGGAATTTATATTGCAATTCAAACATTTTTATCCTATTTCCAAGGACCAATATTTTCAAT
>JAUVIB010000273.1 GCA_030592985.1 Calditrichaceae bacterium
AGGCTTCTTGCTGCTGCCTCTTTCTGGTATAAATATAAAACTGCAGAAAGAGAACCGTCAGAAAGAAAAGGCCTGGAATATTGGCAATAATCATAAAAAAATCCGGATGAACCTTAAGCGAGGCATAAGAGAGCCAGCACCAGCCATTAATATAAGCCAAAACCCAGAAAACAAGTGACAACCCTTCAACGGATTTCCTTTTATAATTTTTTAATAATTGAATGGGCAGTCCCACACTGGCAACGGTAATTCCTGTAGTTGTGGCAATAAAACCTAATATAATTTCTAAATCCATTATAACCTTTCTTTTGCTTAGATTATTTCAAAAAGACTAAGAAATTAGTTGTTTTTCCCTTATTTTCAAAATATTAATTCAACATAAATATTGTTTCACTCATATTTTTTGTTTACAGCGTATTTATAATCCTTTTTATAATAATTTTTTTGAAAGATTGGCCATACTCCCTTATATTTCAATATGTGAAATTATTATTGATATTGCCATGCATGAAATGTCCATCGCCATAAATATTGTTGATATCGCCGTTGATACCGCTCTAAAATCCGATGCCAAAAAGATCAATGAAATTGTTGTTGACATTGGCCGTCTGGCGGGAATTATACCGGAATCATTACTCTTTTGTTATGATTCCGCCTGTAAAGATACCATAGCTGAAGGTTCACAACTTAAGCTGAATATTATTCAGGCAAAAGCTGTGTGTGATTCATGCGGATTCGAATTTGACGCTGATTCCCCCGTACCACTATGCCCTAAATGTGACGATTTCGTATTACGGGTAAACGGCGGCAGGGAATTGAAAATAAAATCTATTAATGTTGATTAATAAATCAGAAGTATTAAATAATTTTTTACCGATAAGAATATGAAGTAACCCAAAAATGATTTTAGATAAAATATTAGTTATGATGTTATTTTTATAGTTTTATTTAAATCTTCGCGGGCTTCGTGGTAAAAATTAAACTTATAGTGAGGAGGAGAAAAATATGTGCGATACATGCGGCTGCGGACAACCCGATGATGCTGTTACTATTCTTAAACCGGGTGAAAAAGTTGAACATCACCATGATCATCCACACCCTCATGATCATAATCACCATCACGACCATGACCACCCACATAATCATACACATAGCAGGGAAATTGAAGTTGAATTGGATGTTATGCAGAAAAATAATTTGTTGGCTGAAAGAAACCGCGGATACTTTGAAGCCAAAAATATCGTAGCCCTGAATCTTGTAAGCTCTCCCGGATCGGGGAAAACAACGCTGTTGGAACGAACCATCTCGCAGCTGAAAGATGAAATTGCCATATCTGTTATTGAAGGAGACCAACAAACATTTCTGGATGCTAATCGGATTCAGGCTTTAAATACACCGGTCATTCAGGTTAATACCGGTAACGGCTGCCATCTTGACGCCAATATGATCAATCAAGCTGTAAAGAAGCTGGATATAGCGGACCACACACTGTTAATGATTGAAAATGTGGGCAATCTTGTATGCCCGGCGCTGTTCGATCTTGGAGAATCGAGGAAAGTTGTTATTATCAGCGTTACCGAAGGCGATGACAAACCCATAAAATACCCGACCATGTTTGACGTTTCCGATATCTGCATTATTAATAAAATCGACCTATTGCCCTATGTGGATTTTGATGTGGATAAATGCAAAGAATACGCACTCAAAGTTAATTCAAACTTAAAATTTTTCACATTATCCGCTAAAACGGGAGAAGGTTTAAACGATTGGACCAATTGGTTAAAAGAACAGTTTAAAAGGGTTAAAGAAAAATGAAGACTATAAAAAGTTTTGATTGGATACTGGGTATAATTAATGAAATAATTATTGTTAATGAATATTATACGGTTGTCTTTTGCGGAACGGAAATGAAAGATATACTTTTGGACCCTGTTAAAAGCATTAATTCAAATTTCTTAGATAACTTTTTTGACAATACTGAAAAAAAATTAATCACGGGTAAAATAGATTCTGTTCTAAAAAAGTCCGAATTTGATTCTTTGGAATTGAAAAGCTTAGCAAAAACATTATTTTTCTTACCGGCTAAATATAATAATATCCCACATATCATCATTTCAACAAGTGAACAAATCCTGCGCACCAGCAGGATGGAGCACGAATTAAAAAAAAGGATTAAAGAGCTGGAATGCTTATACAATATAAGTTCTGTGTTTGAGTTGACAGATAATATTGAAAAAGCATTAAAGGAATCAATCTATCTTTTAAAAAATGGTTTTCAATTTCCGGAAAATATAAAAGCGAGTATTAAGATTGATAATAAAATTTATGGTGACAAAATTTGCAAAGAAGATAAAATAATAAATTCTATTAGTAAGGATATTATCGTAAATGGCAGGGAAAGAGGCCGGGTACAGGTCTGCTATTTTAAAGAATTCAATTTCGTAGAGGAAGAAGATAAACTTCTAAAAGAAATAACTGTTCTCATTTCTGAAGCGATTGGAAAAAAAGACAGGATAAATGACATAGAACATCAAAGAAAACTTTTATTAACAAAAAATAAAAAACTCCTTGAATTGACAGAAGAATGCGGTAAAAGCAGAAAAAGATTAGAAACTCTTTTTAATGCTATAACGGATACGATATTGGTAATCGATTCAAATTTCAATATCGAAATGACAAATAAAACCGAGATGGAAGATTCCGGTAACTGTTATAAAAAAATATTCGACAGAGATCAACCTTGTGATAGCTGTCCGGCCATAAAAACATTTAAAACCAAAAAAGCCACAACAACAGAGATAGAAATATCCGGTCAATATTATTTACTTCAGGCTTATCCTATTTTCAACAATAAGGGCGATGTTGAGAAAGTGCTGGAAATCAGCCGGAATATTACCAAAGAAAAACAGATAGAATTGCAACTTCTGCAAACAGATAAATTAGCTTCTTTGGGAAAATTGGTATCCGGCATTGCGCACGAAATAAACAATCCGAATACATTTATCCGTGGAAATATAAAAATCATTAAAGAATCGTTTGAAGATATTCTTCCCATATTAGATAACTTATATGAAAATCAAAAAGATTTAAAAATTGCTCGTCTTGATTATACTATTTATAAAGAAAACATCCCGACATTAGTTGATGATATTTTGAATGGCGCCAACAGAATAAAGAAGATTGTTGAAGATCTCAGGAATTTTGCCCGAAAAGATGAAGGTCTTTTAACAGATAAAGTCAACATAAATAACGTTATTAATAATAGTTTAAGATTAGTGGAAAATCAGATAAAACGTCACTCAAAAATCAATTTACACCTTGACCCGGATATTCCTGATTTAATGGGAAGTAATCAAAAACTTGAACAGGTAATTGTTAATATGCTTTTAAATGCCTCGGATGCTATTGAGAGCAATATTGGTAATATTTCAATTCATACTAATTTTGATGTTTCTATAAGAACAATTATTATTAAAATTGTTGATAATGGTAAAGGAATAGATGAGAAAACAATAAAATCAATATTCGATCCCTTTTTTACAACTAAAAGAGACCAGGGTGGAACAGGTTTAGGGCTTTCAATAGTTTATGGAATTATTGAAGAACATAAAGGTACTATTGAGGTTGAAAGTAAAGAAGAAATCGGCACAACTTTTACTATTTCTATTCCGATTTTAAATCAGGAGTCATAATGGCCAAAATTATTATCATAGATGATGACCAATCTATATTAAATTATTTGAAAATACTTTTACTTCAAACCGGCAAATTTGAAATTGAATTACTTAATGACAGCAGAAAGGCTTTTAAGGTTATCGAACAAGGGGATTTTGATATTTTACTTTTAGATATGTATATGCCAAATGTTAATGGTTTGGATATTTTAGGATACATAAAAGAACAGAAAATAGATATAATAACGATTGTACTGACCGGTGTAGAAGATATTGACTTCGCCATTTCTGCTATGAAATTAGGTACTTTCGATTATTTCCTAAAACCGATTGAGGATGAAAAACTTTTAGATGTTTTAGACACTGCAATAGAAAAATCAAGAATTAAGACAATAAAAGAAGAATCTAAAGGAACGATTTCTCTAAAAACATTAGTACATCCGCAAGAATTTAAAGATATGATTACGCAAGATAAAAAAATGCTGGAAATTTTTTATTTTACCGAAAAAATCGCCCTTACCGATACCAGTGTTTTAATATGGGGAGAAAGCGGCACAGGAAAGGAATTAATCGCTAAAGCCATACACAAAATAAGCAACAGGAAGAATAAAAAATTTATCGCTGTAAATGCCGGAGTATTTGCCAGTGAAATATTCTCTTCGGAGTTTTTTGGACATACAAAAGGTGCTTTTACAGGGGCCGTTTCGGATAAGAAAGGATTGATCGAAGAAGCAGATAATGGCACCTTATTTCTGGATGAAATCGGAGAACTTTCGGCGCCAATACAGGTAAAACTTCTAAGAGTATTACAAGAAGGGGAATTCTACCGGGTCGGTTCTACTAAGAAATTTGTAACCGATGTAAGAATCATTGCTGCAACAAATAAAGATTTGTTTGATGAGATACAAAATGGAAGATTTAGAAAAGATTTATTTTTCAGATTAAATATTAATTCCATTTTCCTGCCTCCGCTTAAAGAAAGAAAAGCTGACATTAAGTTATTAGCATATCATTTTCTGGAAATTTTTAGTAAGAAATATGATAGAAACATAAAAAAAATATCAGACAGTGTTTTAAAAATCTTCCAAAATTATAGCTTTCCAGGTAACATCCGTGAACTAATGAACATAATTAACAGCGCTATGATAATTGAATCGTCTGATGAAATTAAAGAGAATTCGCTTCCTCATTATTTTTTAGAAAACATAAAAGTACCGGGAGATTCGACAACTGATTATGCGCTTAAAACATTACAGGAAATGGAAAAAGAGCATATTAAAAAAGCATTGGCTTTTAATAACTGGAACAAAACAAAAACCTCAAAAATACTGGGCATTTCACGGGTTAATTTAATTGCAAAAGTGAAAAAATATAATCTTGAATAACCACCCACCCGTAGAGACGAGGCATGCCTCGTCTCTACATTATTTTTTTATTTAATTTTCGTTTTAAAATAATTTTCACTGCATAACAGCTGCGGTTTCTCCGGAGGAATAGTAGAAATGTCCATATCATAAATTGCAAAAGTTTCTTTTCGCTTTTTCGTTA
>JAUVIB010000106.1 GCA_030592985.1 Calditrichaceae bacterium
ACCTTTGGTTCGGGCGAAGGTACATAAATTTTTTTCTTCACTTGACAAATAGGTTCCTTGGCTCCACTCTCCATATCGTGATTTTGATATGACATATTGTATAGAAATTTCGGAATCATACCGACACCAACGATTGATGCGGCTCCAAATAGAGAACCATTTTTTAGAAATGAACGCCTATTAACTTTTACTATCATGATTTTATTGTCCTATAAAAATAATTTTTTGAACATCTATTAAACAATCTGAGATAGTTGCGGTTTAAAAAGACTGTTCCTTGATCCCGGTTGGTTTTAACACTTGGCCGATCGCTGTTAATAATATCTTTTCTACCTCTGGGGCGACCCGTGATGCTCTATTGCTCGACTCATATCCACCTTGACGGTAGGCAATTTCCATACATATATATCCTGGTCCGTATTCTTCATAAGCAGCCGTACAAACATGATCACCGGGTTTTAATTTTTGAGCAGCCAACTGATATTCGATGCAGGCTTCTCCCGGTATATTCAGCAGCCGTACATTACCAAGTTTTAGCGCTGAAATATTTACTTTATGCCCTGTCTTGGTTCTGCGCAGCCAGGCAAGATGTTTAGCTGCTGTAAACTTTTTCAGGGAGTCTAACTGTTCATCTTCAAGTTGGGCTAAAAGTTCTTCTTCCACGAGGTGTTTTGCCGGTGGAAGTTGTACCTCAACATTTTTCCACTCCAAATCTGATATAGACAAAGGAGTTTTTTTTGTCTGTTCCCATGCCTGACGCATCGCCTTTTCCATTCTACCTGCCAAAACTGCTCTGCGTTCCGGTGATCCGTCATTGTACTTTCCCGCAGCGATGTCACCGCCCGCTCCAGAAAAATATATGTTAGGTACTCCAATCTGTTTTTCCCGTGCATCCCGTGCAATTCCTACAAAGTCTGAACTCACATCGCCTTTCCCATAGTGACTCATCGGATGTGTTGCATAGTAATTCAAAACGGCAATGGGTTGATCCTCTTTCCAAAAGCTGACACACTTTAACCATGGGTCTATCAACCCCTCAGGTGCTGCAATAGAGGCAGAATCTTTTGTACTGCTAAACCTGACAATCTTTACCATTCCATCTTCACCGAGAATCCGGCGATTTGAGGCAACCTTTTCTACCATTGCCTGGCCAAATCCCAGGTGTGTAACGGGTTGAGCCGTTTGTTTTGCCTTTTCGACCGCACTGGCTACTGATTGTATGATCTTGCGCGAAAATAATGTGTCATATCGCCATCCACCTAAACCATATTCATTAAGTATGCCTTCTGTTGTAAAGTCGCATCGGCAGCCGTCATGTTGATGGACAACATGAACAGATACCCTGTCTGTAGTAGTTCCGGCAGCTTTTGCCAGGCTTTCCCGCCATGCATCCTGTCCTTCATTGGCAATGCCAATCCAGTCTACCGCACACAATACTACGGGTTTCTCATCCGATAATATTACGATACCCTTGGCAAAAAGAGAATCTACGATCGATCTTGCTTTTGCATAAGCCACCGGGCTGCCAATTGGAGGAGAAACATTAATTTCGAAAACTCCCACCTTTATTGAGTCGGAATAGGTGGTACACCGTGTGATTGATAGAATTAAAAAACCTAATAAGGGCAGTAGAAAAAATATTTGTGATTTGAATAGTTTTATCATGATAAATTATCCTAAAAATTTTGCAGATTCAACGATCCGGAACCATTGTTTAAATCGTTTCCAATAAATTATTACTAGTAAATTCTTTTGTTTCCTATTTTCAAACTTTATTCAGTTGGTCCCTGTTTTCATAAACTTTGGTAAGGGCATTGATAACATCATCCATATCTTCCTGTGTTCCGAGTAGTGGGCCTGATGCCCACAACATGACCATTTCTTCATCACATACGATGTCACAATTTGGGCATACCATTTCTTCCTTAAATTGCTCGAGCCTTTGTGGTGTGTACATCTTTTGATATACCTTGCGGTTTATTATGTTGTCAACCCATGGTTCTTTATGTAAACCATTTTTAATATAAGGGCTTAAGCTTATCCCCTCGGCAGCCAATGCTTTAAAATATTTGCTACGATCGGCCCCGTTATATAATTTTTTATCATAACTCATACAATACAGATAGAATGAACCTTCTTCCGTACCCTCATATAGCTTTTGCGGATAAATTCCTGGTATATCCTTAATCTTAGAAGTCAGGTATTTTGCATTTTTGTTACGCAGGGCATGACGTTCCAATACAGTAGGTAATTGTCCCAATAAAATGGCGCCCTCAAATTCGTTCATGCGATATTTCGGGCCGATGGTCTCAGTACGCCCAAATTTAGATGTACCATGGTTTTGCACTGTGTAACACTTTTCCATCAGTTCTTCATCATTTCCTACGATACTGCCACCTTCGCCGCAGGACAGGACTTTAGATGACTGATGGCTAAAACAACCAACATCGCCAATGGTCCCCAGTGTTTTGCCCTGATATTTTGCAAAATGTGCCTGGCAGGCATCCTCAATCACCAGCAACTTATGTTTTTTTGCGATTTGCATAAACCTTTCCATATGGGCAGGCTGTCCCATCATATGCACCGGCATGATGGCTTTTGTGTTTTCATTTATCCTACGCTCAACATCATCCGGGTCAAGCTGGAATGAACGGCGGTCAAGATCAGCCAAAACCGGAAGGGCGCGTGCCGATAAAATAGAAGCAATAGTACCCGGGTCAGTATAAGGTGATGTGATGATTTCATCACCGGGGCCTAATCCGAGGGCTTCCACCGAGGTATGCAGGGCCTGGGTGCCTGAACCGACTGCTACACAACGTTTCACACCGATCATTTCTGCATATTTTTTCTCAAATGTGGGAACAGTACCGGTTTTGGATTGAATTCTGCACCAGATACCACTTTTAGTGGTTTTCATTATTTCATCCAGGACATTTTGATCACGGTAAGGCCATTCCGGCCAGTTTTTATTGCTTCTTATAGCTTTCCCTCCCAAGGCTGCCAGTTTGCCGGATTGCGTGTTACCCTGAAGATTAAAAGCATAGGCAGGGGCGATTATTTGGCTTGCAGCTATTGCACCGGCCGATGTGGTTTTAATAAATGCGCGGCGGGACATCGATTCATTTTTCATGTTAAAGCTCCTTATTTTAAAAATATGTAAATCCTTATCAACCTCTTCTAAGATAATTCAATCCTGATTATTATGCAAAGTAAAAAAACGTTCTCAAAATACTTGCAAGATCGATTCGTATGCGCTCATATTCCAAAATTCTTGCCTGTGTCTATAATCCCACTTTTTCCTATAGCGATCAAATCGATATATGATGGGGTTTCCCCGTTGGAAAAGAAGATTGGGCCTTTAGTAATTCTCAATAAAATGTGTTTTTCAAAGAGAATATTTCTTTTATTTAACAGGTCCCCTTTAAAAAAATATTTAATTTAAAGAAGAGTAAATTGAAATAGGGAAAATCACAATGATGATTAAGAGTGTAAAAAAAGCAGTCAAATCATTTCACCGGCCTTGCTCTAAACCGTTAATTACACGAACCAAGATTGCACTAAAATTTCTACCACTTTTTTAATGTAAATGTTCTACTTATCTGAGAAAAAATAGTTGTAATAATTTGCCAGGAAACGAAGGGCAAAAGATGTACCAATATCACGGTTTGTGATCCATATCTTTCCTTTTTTATGCCGGGTGCGAATATTTATAAAAGCGGCGGCCAGATTGGGATCAGGATGATCGTTTGAAAAGCGGTTTTTAAGCAGCCAATTGAGGGACTTTTCTATATTCTCTCTAAATTCATCACCTACTCCATAATCGAGTAAACGCAGCCATACAATTCCTGAAAAAGCGACTGCCGAACCGCAGATAGAATTACGTTTTTCCTTGCCGTTAAGATAGTTTTTATAATAAATTGTTCCATCCTTTTTCTGGATTTTTGCAAAAATTCGGGCTGTTTTTTTTGCTGCCTGTAAATAACGCTTATCACCGCTTAACAGATAACCATTTAACAGCGACTCGGCATACCATAAATTAAAACGAGGATGGAAGACTCCTTCATCTTTATGATTTGGCATAAAGTCCATCCATAAGCCTTCTTCTCCCTGCTTTTGAACAAGGCTTTCACACAATTCTATAAATACTTCTTTATACTTTTGCTTCTTAGTATATTGATACATATCCCAAAAGAGCGATCCCTCATTATTGGGCCGGGCCACATCATACAGCATCTGATTTTTCTTTTTCGGCCAGAAAGGACTATTTTCTTTGATTACTTTTCCGCTTTTAGGATCAACAGTATCATAAAAAACGCCATATTCTTTTACATACATATTTTGCAGCATCCACTCACCGGCCTGAGTGGGAATATCAGCATAGCGCTTATCTTTCGTTATATCATACAGTTTAAACATACCTGCTGTTCCATCTGATACAGTAGCAAATACGATAACATCACCGGCATGATCTCCATGAACCGCCCGTATCATTCCCTTTAATTTGGGATGGTCTTTTATTTCCAGACTTACCCACCAGTCACCCGCTTTTTTAGCCGCATTAAGAAACTTTTCTTTTTTTAGGATTTTATAAGTCTCTACTAGTCCAAAGATGATCTGCCCTGTATGCCAGGGCGCTTCATAATTATACCAACGCCCTTCAGTAATATTATAGTCACAGTTTGATTTCCCCTTTTCATCAAGCAATACATTAACGGTATAATCGGCTCCTGATTCCAGAGCTTGTAAAATGGATTCTTTTTTTAGATCAGAATCATTACCTGCGTTTAAATTTGAATGATTTATCAACAGATATATTATAGCAAATATTATTAGTTTTATCATTATGAATTCCTATTTAATTATCCGATACTTATGTTTATGATTACGAACTTCCAAATCGGGTAATCGAAATGAAAATCCCCATTCACCTTTATTTTGATCTATTTTTAGAAGTATATGATTTTCCCCTTTTTCCAAAGGTATACTAATATCCTCTTCATCGATAACAAGGCTGCGCTTAATCTTCCTGCTAAATAATTTCTGTCCGTTGATAAACAATTGAATACCGTCATTGCTACCTAAAGTTGCCTGTACATTCATTTTTTCCGGGCTTTCGATCAGGCAATAGGCATAAGCAACAACTTCTTTATTATTCTCATAAACTGAAGTCAGATCGATCTCAGCGCTCTTTGGAGAACTATATTTTTGCCACCCTGTTTTCTTTCCATCGAGTCCTTCAAAAACGAGTACACTTTCAGGTATTCCATCTGTTTCACCACCCATATTTTGCAGAAAGTCTATCTCTCTTCCGGCATCCTGAATATTTGGGAAGGAGCCGCATAAAAGCCAGTTCTGAAAATACTGTCCCGTTATAACTTTAATTTCCAGTCCTATTTCAATGGGCGAAGGAAGAAAATAACCCAGCTCAAAATCATCTACCGCCTTTTGCAGATATTGACGCACCTGGCTAAGATTAGCAATCTTTTCATCATATTTATTGAGAATATGATCTAACCAGTAAATCCTGTTTTCCCTTTGCCAGGTTTCTTTTACTGCTTTTTTTAGGTTAGTGAGTTTATTATGAATTTGATGTAATTCTTCCCGCACCTTTCTTAAAAGCTCATTAGCTTGTTCCCTGTCTGATTTTTGCCGTAAACAGGCTTCCTTGTAATGATCGGCCGCGGCTAAAGCCAGCAGCCTGCTACTTGCCATATACTGATATTGATCAACCGTTAGCTGCAGGGCTTTTATATCATCCGGAAAAGTTTTCGCTTTAGATTTTAAAAGAATAGTCTCAGCGCAGTCGGCAATATTTTGTACTTCCAACCAATCAGCACGATTTATAAAAACCGTTTTACCTTGTTCCGGAATTGTCCAGCGCCAGAAAACAGGTAAATTCATATCCTGAGTCAGGGCGAGATCAGCCAATTTTGTTAAATGACTTATGGTTTCGGAAATTTTCTGTTGTTTATCTCCGTAAATAACAAGGTCAAATCTTCCGTTATAATTTTCAAGAGATATGTCATTTACATGCCAGCTTTGTTCGGCGCCATAGGCAGCACCGTACCAGTCTCTGGAAAACAGAGCTTCGCCGCCGTTATCCCATACCGTATTCAAAACACCCATAACTTCTTGTTTATAGCCATCTTTAATAAATTGTTTAATATTTGGAATTGTAACACTATAGTCGGGCATCATGCGGCGTGAATTTAGAATGCCCGGACAAACCAGAATATCAAACCCGGCTGATTTTAAAGGCATTATAAAATCATTAAAAGAGTCCGGCACACTGTAATTCCAGGTTGCGAGAATGGTTTTCCTGGGAAGCATTTTTAGGATTCCAGGATGCTGTAAGGCCATATCGGCCCACATTATCATCCGCTTATTATATTTATTTAATTCCGATCCAATGCGCTTCATATGGTTTGCATAGACATGTGCAAAACCGAGACTATCCACATATTTCTTCGATTTCCCGCGGCCTAAGTCCCAAGTTTCATCTCCACCAACCATAAAATAAGGCGCATGAAAAGCGGGAGCCATTTCACGATAAATATTCTGAAGAAACTCAAAACTTTTTGGATTAAGCGGAGAGAGCAATCGCTCTGTATCTCCGAGATTTTCATATTGCGGAAAGGCCAGAATTTTTTCAAAATGAGCAAAGGATTGAAAGTTGCCAATGAGCTGAATGAAATGTTTACGGGCATAATTATCCAGCTCTTTCCATTCATCAATACTAACAGCTCCGCGGGCCGGTGCAAAATCACCGTGACTTTTTGTCTCCACAATATGTTCTGTATAATAGCTCAGTACATTTAATTTCAACTCCGCAAAACGCCGAATCTGTTCTTTCATATATTCCAGGGTCGGAACAGGACCACGGCTGATATCATCATGAATACCGCGAAAGGCAAAATCCGGCCAGTCTGTAATTTTCATAGCAGATATTTTTTGTTGACTATTTAAAGAACGCAAAAGCTGGAGAAGCGTCTGCACACCGTAAAAAACTCCGGCCTTGCCGTTAGCGGCAACAATACTTTTATCACTGCCAAACCATAATACATATCCCTCATTCCCCAAACTTTCATCCGGTAAAATATCCATTTCCTGACATAACTGATCAAAATCCGAACCCTGTTGCGGAATGCCCAGCCTGATAACATATCTTTCTTTCCGGCCTGATGAGCCTCTGTAAGCGCTTTTATTTTGAAATAGTTGATTAAGCTGAATAATATTAATCATCATCCCGGATGTATCTACAGCGGATAAACAGGCCGAAATGCTCTGTGGCCAATTTACGATCTGACCACTCAGAACTTCTATCTTTTTCGGATATGGAATTACATCCAACTGAAGCTTTTGTGCAGTCAGTGTTGATAATACAAAAAAGAAAAGAAAAAAAGCTGTTTTATATTTAATTTTCATTCTATTTTCACCAGGTAATTTTTTTATCCGCTTCCGGAGAAACCTGATAAGAAGATAAATCGAAAATTATTGAGTCATTGATCATAACATTCACCAATTGGATATTGCTAACATATTGTGTGAAAACAGGAATTTCCGCTTTCTTTATTATAACATCTTTAATGATCACGTCCGAAATTGGATGCTCCTTAATACCCGCGGCATAAATACCATAATGGTCTGCCCGTTGGCAGGTTATATTTTCTATCTGAAAATTCCGGAAAAGAGGTGGAAAGTAATTACCGCGCTGTCCTTTATAATTACTTTCAAAGCGGATAACTGCTGTTTTTGCACGCTTAACCTCTATATTTCGCACAAATATATTTTCAATTATACCGCCTCTATCTAAATTGGATTTAAAATAAATTGTTGATTGGGCTTCACCAAGCTGACAGTCTTCCAGATAAACATTACGCACACCACCGGACATCTCACTGCCAATACATAGCCCATTTGCTTTAGAATTCATCCTGCAATTACGAATAACCACATTTTCTGTTGGTTGTCCAATACGCCAACCATCCTGGTCGCGGCCCGATTTAATAGCCACGGCATCATCACCACAATTGAATACACAGTTTTCAATTAGAACATTAACACATCCATCGGGATCTACCCCATCATTATTGGGATTCCAGCTGTCAACTGTTACATTTCGTACTGTCACATTTATACAAAGTGCCGGGTGGATAACCCAAAATGGAGAATCTATAATGGTTATGCCTTCTATGAGAATATTTTTACATCCAAGCAGTTGTATCATACCTGGCCGCAGATAATGCCCCTCTCCAAAAACCCGTTCATACAGCGGCACGCCATCATTTCCCATTTGGCGAAGCAATTTTTTATCTCTCTTTTGAAGCTGCTTCCAGAGAGCAAATGACTTTTCCGCATTTCCGTCTATAACACCTTTGCCTGTAATAGCCACATTGGTAGCTTGATATGCATAAATGAAGGGTGAATAATTAAATAACTCTGTACCCTCCCAACGGGACAAAACCATTGGTAAATAATCCCGGGGGTTGCTACTAAATTCCAATATGGATTCTTCAGACAGGTAAAGATTAACATTGCTCTTCAAATGAATGGGTCCATTTATCAAATATATCCCCTTTGGAACGACCACTCGGCCGCCACCTTCCTGATTGCAGCGATTAATAGCGGTTTGAAATGATTCACGGCATTTAGTCTTGAAATTACCTGCTGCTCCAAAATTTGTAACAAGATAATCCCGATCCGGGAAAGTGGGTAAAGTGATTTTCCTGATTATATCAGGAACAGCATCCCAGCCGGTTTGCAAATCATTCTCTTGACAAGAATAAAGAGAGATGCTTAATATCCAGAGAATTATCAATAAATAAATCCGATTATTATCACTAATTTTTTGATTAAACATAAACATTATATTTTTTCTCTCAACCAATTAGCGGCATTTTTATAGGCTTCATCTAAATCATTAACATTAGATTCGGCTCCGCCTATATCCAAACCAATATATCCCGTAAATCCGATCTGATGAAGTATTTCGAAAAAAAGGTTCCATTGGATTGTCCCCGACCCGGGTGG
>JAUVIB010000142.1 GCA_030592985.1 Calditrichaceae bacterium
ACTCAAAATATTGCAAAATTTCACATAAATTGTGTGATTTTTGTTATAAGTATGTAATTATAACAAAAATAGTAAAACCAATTAAGTGAAAAAGAAAATCGCAAGGTGGCTAAGACGCTGCACTGAGCTTGTCGAAGTGTTGTCGAAGCCCCGTCAATTCGACAGGCTCACTGCAAGCGCCCCTTCGACCATACTAAGTCTGGCGCAGCAAGCTCAGGGAGCTTAGTTGGTGTCAGGTTTTTTATATAATCAATAAACTATCTCTCAATTTGTAGGTATAAAGAATATTATAAGGGTTTTCCCATAGAGATGCCTTTGACAAGCCCGGAATACTTTTAACTGGTCATTCATATTATTAATACATAAAGAATTTTTACTTTTTCTCATTGAGAAATCTGAATTACTGTTTGCCACCCTGCCAGTAAATGAGGTTATATATTTTTAGTCAGAAAATATTTGCAATAATATCCATATACTGCTAACTTTTACGACTGTGAAAACTACCTTCTTTATATCCAGTAGACATAGAAAAACAAAATATTATTATCCAACAATTCTTTTTTTTATTTTGTTTTTTAAGTTTAATATATTTGCCCAACCGATATTAATCATATCCTCGGATAAAGAGAAGTATGTTCTTGACAAATATCTCGAAATATTTGAAGATAAAGAAAGAAAAATAACCTTTTCTGAAATACAATCCCTCAAATATAACACCCTCTTCAAACAAAACACATCCGGTGTACCCAATTATGGATATACAAAATCTGCTTTTTGGGTTCGGTTTAAATTAAAAAATACTCTTAAGGATACGTCTACGCTTTTAATAGACTTTAAAAATGCTAATATGCACTATATTAATGCATACATTCCTGTAAAAAACGGTTATAAAGAAATAAAAACAGGAAAACTCTTACCTTTATCAACCCGTGATAGAAAAAACCGCGATTTTATATTTTATATTTCATTGCCAAAAGACAGCCTAAAAATTGTATATATGCGTTTTGTAAATGGTAGTTCAATGTCACTTCCTCTCATATTGTTAAAACAAAATGCTTTTGAAAATCAGAAAAATTATGAAATTAGTTTTTTTGGTTTTCTATACGGTGCTTTAATAATTATGATTATTTATAATATCTTTATTTTTTTATCTTTTCAACAAAGGTATTATCTGTATTACATATCTTTAATATTTAATTTTTTATTTTTTCATACCTCCTATTCCGGTATTGGTAGTTTATATCTATGGCCGAATAATTATTTACTTAAACTATATTTAGTACCAGTATTTATTGTTACAGGTGTTACAGCTTTTTTAAAATTTCATGACACTTTTTTTGATTTAAAAACCAATGATCCGTATTACCATAAAATAATTAATTATAATATTTTGATTCTGTTTATTTCACTTATTTCTTTACCTGTTTTTGAATATCATTATTTTATTCAGCCCATATTACTTATAACTCTATTGGGCATTCTCTTTTCTTTTTATCTGGGTATCCATATGTGGAAAAGAGGTTTTCGGGAAAGCCGCTATTTCTTATTTGCCTGGATCTGGTTTGGATTAGGCACATTTTTAACAATATTAACACGATTTGATGTGTTAGAGAGTTCTTTCGTAACGGATAATGGCTATGCACTAGGCATGTTATTATTGGTTTTATTTTTCTCCTTGGCGCTGGCAGATAAATTTAATGTTTTACAAAAGAAAACAGATAGAATAAATAAACAGTTAGCTCAAAGTGAAGACCGTTTTAAGAAACTATCAAACCTGACTTTTGAAGGAGTGTTAATCCATAAAAATGGTGTAATTATTGATTGTAATGACCCATTTTTGAAAATGTTAGAATATATGCGTAATGATATTATTGGTCAAAATGTAGTCGAATTAGTGGTACAAAAGAATGATAGAAAAAATGTTTATAACCATTTTTATGATAGAAGTACGGAGCCACAAACAATAAGTTGTATCAATAAACGTGGTGCAAAGCTGGCCATAGAAATTGAAACAAGAATGATTAATGAAAATGACAAAATTTATGTTTCGACTTTCAAAAATATTTCTGAACGAAAAAGGTCTCAAATAATTAACGATGTCTTAAGCAATATTGCAACGGCGATAAATTTTACTGATGATCTTAAGGATTTAAACAATATATTAAAAGAAGAGTTAAATATTCTCTTTGATACCACAGATTTTTATGTTGCACTATATGATAAAAAAGAGAATAGACTGTCATTGCCATATAAGAAAAACGGTGACAAAGAAATCCATCTACTTGAGGAATTCATTTGCGGAATTGTTATTAAAGAAAATAAAGCACTAATGTTAAAGGAAAAAGAGATACAAAAATATTTAGAAAACGAAATATTAAAAAATTTAAATCATTTACCAAAAGTGTGGTTAGGCGTGCCTTTTTATTTGGATAATGAAATTAGAGGAATAAGTGTTCTTCAAAGTTATAAGAATGAGGACACTTATAAACAGTCCGACTTATCTCTTCTGGAATTTATTTCGAAGCAGGTTACAGATGAAATAAAGAGAAAACAAACAGATGATCAAATCCGAATTTTAACTCTTTCTGTTGAGCAAAGTCCGGTATCCATCGTCATCACAGATTTAAATGGAAATATTGAATATGTTAATCCCAGCTTTATTAAGACAACCGGATATACCAGGGATGAAGTGATCGGTCAAAATCCAAGAGTACTAAAATCAGGCAAATTATCGGAACAAATTTATAAAGATTTATGGGATACAATTAGTTCCGGTCACGAATGGCGGGGGGAATTTCTTAATAAAAAGAAGAATAATGAATTCTATTGGGAAAGTGCAGTAATTTCGCCCGTGATAAATGAAAAGGGTGAAGTAAAACACTATATGGCGATTAAAGAAGATATAACCGAACAAAAGTTACTTCAACAGCAGTTACAGCAATCCCAGAAGATGGATTCTCTTGGTAAACTTGCCAGTGGAGTTGCTCATGATTTTAATAATCTTCTGACCGTTATTAATGGGTTTTCAGAAATCGTCTTAACAAAAATCGATGAAAATAATAAACTATACCGTGATATTTCTTCTATTCATTCGGCAGGAAAGAAAGCGGAAAACCTTGTACGGCAGTTGTTAAGTTTCAGCAGTTTACAGACTTACCAACCGGAAATTCTTAATATAAACGATATTATTTCCAATTTAAACAAAATGATGCGCCGATTGATTAGTGAAGACATTACTATTAAAATTAATATCGCTAAAGATTTATCATTTGTTCTGGGGAATCAAGGGCAATTTGAACAAGTCTTAATGAATTTAATAGTGAACGCAAGGGATGCTATTAACCAAAAGACAAAGAAATCTTATGAAAAGAAAATAGAAATTATTACCTCTGATGTATTAATAGATGAAAACGAAGCACTAATTTATCCTGAAAGCAGACAGGGGCAATACGTATTGCTAACAATAATTGATAATGGGATCGGAATGAACGAAGAAATTCTTTCTAAAATTTTTGAACCGTTTTATACAACTAAAGAAACCGGAAAAGGAACCGGGTTGGGCTTGGCCACCGTTTATGGCATTGTAAAACAAAATAATGGTTGGATCAATGTTTCCAGTTTGAGTGGAGTTGGGACCACATTTAAAATATATTGGCCAACAACCGAAAAAGAAGAAGATAATTTCGATGAAACTAATGAAAGCAAGGAAGATTTTCTTAATGGCGGAGATGAAACAATCTTACTTGTTGAAGATGATGGGGATGTAAGAGAGTTAGTTCAATCGGCGCTGGAAAATTATGGTTATAAAGTATATGTAGAAGTTGATGGACTAAAAGGTATTCAGTTTTTAAAAAACAGTAATGTTCATATAGACCTTTTGATTACAGACATTGTAATGCCAAATTTAAATGGAAAAGAATTAGCCGAACAGGCTTTAAACCTACAACCGGATCTACATGTTCTTTATACATCCGGCTATACTGATGATCAGCTTGTAACAGATGGAGAACTGGAAAAAGGAATTAATTTTCTGCAAAAACCTTATTCTGTTGTTATTCTTCTGAAAAAAGTAAGAAAAATTCTGGACAGTGTTTAGTTCTTGTAAGAATTCAATTAATTCTCATCCATTTTATAAAGCAAAGATAAATCTATTATTATATTGAAATTCTTATAGTCACATGATATAAAATGTAGGTATTATCAGAACGAAATACGATATAGAATAGTCAGCAATAATTGGTTCACAAAAAAATGACATTCCTCTATTCCACCTGCTTCAGATAGGTGTATGTACTAAGGAGGTTGTGTTATTAAAGCAATTTTACAATTAACTATTATCATTGTAAACCACTGACACGTCAGTATAAATTTAGTTTCAATTTTGGGTTTATTATCCAAAAGATTGATACAAAAAAGGCAGGATTTCTATGTTTAAGATAATTCCGGAAAAACAAAATGATCTGGAAAGAATAAAAATTACAAATAATAAAGAATATATTTCAATTATTCCTGAATTAGGTGCAAATATTAATGAAATTGTATTAAAAAAGGGAAATAAAATATATTCTATCTTAGACGGCAGGGATAGTAAAGAAGGATTTGGGGGATCTGATATTTATAACAGTGCTAAATTATTTCCCTTTCCTAATAGGGTTAAAAACGGGATCTACGAATTCGAAGGAAAAACCTATCAGCTTCCCATAAATTGGCCGCAGGAAGAGCACGCTATTCATGGTTTTGTATGTGATAAAGTGTTTAACCTGATTCATTCAGAAGAGGCTGAAGAATATGCAAACACCACATTATCTTATAAATATGATGGAACACAAGCAGGGTATCCTTTCCCTTTTCAGATGAATGTGACTTATCGCCTTGACGCAGATGAATTTTCGTGTGTTACTGAGCTGATGAATACCGGAGAAAATTCAATGCCCATAAGTGATGGCTGGCATCCGTATTTTTCTTTTCATAAGAAAGTAGATAATCTATATTTGCAAATTCCGAAAGCTGATATTGTTTGTGTAGATAAATTAATACCAAATGGAGAAAAAAAACCGTATAGTTACTTTACTGAGTTAGAACAAATTAAAAGTGAGAAATTTGATAATTGCTTTTTAATGAAAAATGATGTGGAAAAACATTATACAAAAATTTATGACCCGGATGAACAGACAACAATCATACTTTGGCAAGATAGCAAATATAAATATTTACAGGTATATATTCCACCTGACAGAGAATCAATTGCTTTGGAACCAATGACTGCTAATGTAAATTCTTTTAATAATAAAGAAGGACTTATTATACTTAAAGCCGGGGAAAAAGATAAGTTAAGCTATGGTGTTCAATTAAGATAATGTATAAGGATACATAATGGGTTCAAAAATTATAATAGAAGAATCAATTTTTCATAAGATCTATGGTGATGATTTATCGGTGTTACAAAAACAAAATGACCGATATCAACGATTGTTAAACACCTACAATCAATATTTTAAAAGTGATAAAATAAAATTCTTCAGCACTCCGGGACGTACTGAAATCGGTGGAAACCATACTGACCATAATCATGGACGCGTTTTAGCCGGGAGTATCAATTTAGATTCCATTGCGGCGGCATTCCCAACGAAAGATAAGGTTGTGACCCTTTATTCTGAAGGGTATGATAAGCCATTTATTGTTAATTTAAACAATTTATCTGTTGTAGTGGAAGAGAAAGGCAAAACGGAGTCTTTAATACGGGGGGTTGCTGCCCGGCTTTCTGAACTTAATTATAAAATTGGCGGATTCAACGCGGCAATAACAAGCGAAGTCCTACCCGGGTCAGGGCTGAGCTCCTCTGCATCTATAGAGGTGCTTATTGGAACAATTTTCAATTCTCTATTTAATAATAACAAAATATCACCGGCAATATTAGCAAAAACAGGCCAATATGCGGAAAACATATATTTTGGTAAACCTTGTGGACTAATGGATCAAATGGCCTGTGCTATGGGCGGGATTATTGCTATAGATTTTAAGAATACTGAATCACCGGGGATTAAAAAAATAGAATACGATCTTAATGAACAGGGTTATAATTTACTGGTAGTTAACACCAAAGGAAATCATGAAGATCTAACGGATGACTATGCCTCTATACCGGAAGAAATGAAGTCTGTCGCAAGTGAATTAGGAAAAACAGTATGTCGCGAACTAACAATGGAAGATTTGTTAGGTAATATGAAAATCTTACGAAACAAACATGGTGATCGGGCAGTATTACGTGCTTTTCATTTTCTTATAGAAAACAACAGGGTTACGGATCAAATTAATGCTTTAGAAGAAAATAATTTTAAAAAGTTTTTAACTCTTGTTAAACAATCAGGAGAGTCCTCTTTTAAATGGCTTCAGAATATATATTCTGTTAAAAATATCCGGGAACAGGCCGTTTCTTTAGCCCTTGCTATGAGTGAATATTATATTACTCAAATTGAAGAGGGCGCTTGTCGTGTTCATGGTGGCGGCTTTGCCGGAACCATACAAGTTTTTATTCCAAAAACAGCAGTAGAAGGATATCGAAAATTAATTGAACCGGTTTTTGGTGAGGATAGTATTTATATTTTAGAAATCCGGAAATATGGAACAATAGACCTATCTACAATTTAAACCGACATGATTCTAATTTTATGCTTTATTAAAGGATTGAAAGTAAGAAATAGGAAATTCCTATCCTTAGTCATACTCAGGACACTGAATCCACTTTCTGTTATAGGCATGCCTTTGGCGTTACTTCCTACTTAAAATAAACACAACTCGTTGGTGATAACAGTTACTAAGGGTTCTTAATTAAATTTTTATTAAGGAAAAGAGTTTTATGATTTTACTTGAATTTAGCATGTTTCCAACCGACAAAGGCGAAAGCGTATCTGAATATGTAGCTTCTATTATTCAGATTATAGATGAAAGTGATATTGAATACCGTTTAACACCCATGGGTACGATACTGGAAGGTTCTTATAAAGAAGTTATGATCGTTGTGGAAAAATGTTTTGAAGAGCTTGAAGCAAAGAGCAATCGAATATCTATGTCCCTAAAAATTGATTACAGGAAAGGCGATAATAGCCGTTTGGACTCTAAAGTTACTAAAATAGAATCACTTATCGGCAGGAAGGTACAAAAATGAGAACAGCTATAATTTTTTTAATAGTTATTTTTTCGATTAATACAACCTATTCGGGTGATACGAATTCAGAAAAGATATTAAAAGCAAAGGAGAAAGTATTTCCGGCACTCGTTCATATTCAACCCATAAAGGAAATTTTTAGCTCCGGAGAGAAACGTAAGGTTCGGGTAACAGGAAGCGGGGTCATTATTAGTTCCGACGGATATGTTTTGACGAACAATCACGTTGCAGAAAAAGCGAAATATGTACGTTGTACACTTTCATCTCACAAGGAATTTGATGCTAAAATTATCGGGCTTGATGCCTGGACAGATTTAGCTCTATTAAAACTTGACCTTGAGAAAGAAAACATTGATGAAGTCCCCTATGCTAAATTAGGTGACAGTGATAAACTTCTTGTTGGACAATTTGTTTTAGCTTTGGGATCACCACTTGGTTTGTCACGATCACTGTCAATGGGGGTTATTAGTTCTA
>JAUVIB010000150.1 GCA_030592985.1 Calditrichaceae bacterium
GACTAATAGAAGCTTTTACTAATGGGATGTTAAATCAGGAAGAATCAGAATATTTTACTAAAAAAGGTTTAGTGAAAATATTAAATCCCATAAGTGATGATATGGTTGTAATGCGTCCATCTCTTTTACCGGGATTGCTCAAATCCATTCAATATAATATTAATCGTAATATGGCGGATGTTCGTTTCTTTGAAATTGGCAGGGTTTTTACAGACTATCAGGAAGGAAAACTCCCAAATCAACCCTATATGCTAACTGCAGCAATATCAGGAAGAAGATTTCCATTATCCTGGAATGCTGATAATGATACGGTCGATTTTTATGATATAAAAGGTAGATTAGAACAATTTTTTAATAAAATATTTCTTGACAATTATCAAATATTTTTATATCATAAGAGTAATTACTTATTAAAAGAAGAATCAATTGGTATAAAAGTTAATGATAAAACTATCGGATTTTGTGGAAAAGTAAAGGAAGATATTTGTAAGTTTTTTGGTATAGAAAATGCAGTTTATACATTTGAATTGAATATTGATTTCCTCGTTGAAAATATAAAGTTAGACAGAAAATATAAAGTAATTTCACGGTATCCTTATTCTGAACGAGACATAGCTTTTGTTATTCCAAATGATATGGTTTCAAATGAAGTTATTGACTATATCTATGAAGTAGGCGGGAAAAATTTAATAAATGTTGAGGTTTTCGATGTTTTTAAGGGAGTTAGTGTAGGCTTAGGCAATATAAGTTTGGGTATTAGAATGAAATTTCAATCAAATGACAGAACGTTAAACGATAAAGAAGTTGACAAGCATTTTCATAATATTATAAATAAGACTCAACATAAATTTAACATCAGCTTAAGAAATTGATAATTATGGAATTGGATAAACTTGATAACCTGGAATTGCAGGTTGAAAAATTAATAAAAAAATATTTAGATTTAATGGAAGAAAATAGTATATTAAGAAAAAGACTAAAATATAATGGTCGAGTTTTCGACAACCCTGAATTAGAAAATATAAACGAATTAAAAACAAATAATGAGAAATTACAAGAGAAAAATAGTAAGGCCATTGCACGGTTAAAAACATTGCTGGAAAAACTGGATATTGACTCAACTGAGTTATAAAGTGTTGATCATGGTAAAAATTTCGAGGAACAAATGGCTCCTGGCCAATTAAAAGTAAATATTTTTGGAAACGAATACTCATTGATTGCTAATAATAATGAAGAGTACTTAAAAGAAATTGCTGAATATGTTGATAGTAATATGCGTAAAATAGATAAAAATCAGTCCTTTAAGGCTTCAACAAAGCTGGCAATTTTAGCAGCATTAAATATTGCAGATGAGTTATTTCAGGAGCGAGTCAATAAAAAAAAAATAATGGATAGGTTAAATAAAAAAACAGAAAAAATGAGCAATTCTATGATGAAAATTCTTGAAGATTAAGGTTCATTTGTTTTTATAATTTACCCTGTATTTCATCTGGTACTATAAGGATCAACACTACTAAAGTAGGGAGCTCAGCTCTAACGACTATTGCAAGCCTCCTTAGGGAGAGGAAGCATGAACCGTTCAGGCGGCACCCATCATGTTGAAAAAAGATTCTTAACTTAGTCCAGAGCGAGATGCAGGGTTTTTTTGTTTAAAAATTAAAGGAATAATAAATGTCATTGGTTTTAGTGATTATAGGAATCGTTCTTCTTGTTGGAGGTATTTTACTTGGCTGGATTACGAATTCAAATTTTGGTAAAAATAGTTTTGCTTTAGCAAAAAAGACAAGTAAAAATTTATTAGAAGAATCCAAAACAGAAGCAGAAAATCTTAAAAAAGAAAAATTGCTGGAAGCGAACGAAGAGATATTTCAAAAGCGCCAACAAATGGACGATGATTTTAAAAGCAGAAAAAAATCGTTGGAACAGTTTGAAGTTAATCTTACAAACAGAGAAAATAATCTAGATCGAAAAGCTGACCTTATTGAAAAAAAAGAAAGTGCTATCTCTCTAAAACAAAAAGATCAAAACCAAAAGGAAAATCAGCTGAATGCACAACGGAAAAAACTGGAAAGTCTGCTTCAGGAACAAAATAAAAAATTGGAACATATTTCGGGCTTAACAAGAGAAAAAGCAAAAGAAATTTTGATGGAGAATCTTCTTAATGAGGCAAAAGAAGAGGCATCTTCTGCCATATTTAAAATTTTGGAAGACGCCAAAAAAGATGCAGAAACTCAATCAAAAAATATTGTAATATCAGCAATTCAGCAAACTGCCAGTACATTCGCAATTGAATCGACTGTTTCCAGTGTGGCATTGCCATCCGATGACATGAAGGGACGTATCATTGGTAGGGAAGGCCGCAATATTCGTGCTTTTGAGGTTGTAACAGGAACGGATGTTATCGTTGACGATACTCCGGAATTGATTATCCTTAGTTGTTTTGACCCTTACCGTCGTGAATTAGCACGAATAACGATGGAAAAACTGGTTAATGATGGTAGAATACATCCGGGAAGAATTGAAGATACATATGAGAAAATTAAAAAAGAGATGGATCAATATTTTGTGGAGCTTGGCGAGCAGGCTTTATTGGAAACCGGTGTTCATATTATGAATTTTGAAATTATCCAGATGATCGGGAAATTGAGATTCCGTACAAGCTTTGGACAAAATGTATTGCAACATAGTAAAGAAGTTTCTATTATTGCCGGAATAATTGCAGCCGAACTTGATCTTGACGAGACAATGGCCAAGCGTGCCGGATTGCTGCATGATATTGGTAAAGTGGTTGAACGTACATCAGAGGGTAGTCATACAAAGCTCGGATATGAATTTGCTAAAAAACATAGCGAGCACCCCGTCGTACAAAATGCTATCGCAGGACATCATGGCGGTGTTGAATTGATTTCTCCAATCGGTGTTGTTGTGCAAGTAGCCAATGAAATTAGTAGTGTCCGTCCGGGCGCACGGAGAGAAGTGGTTCAAAATTTTGTTAACAGGATGGAATCTCTCGAAGAAATAGCCCAATCCTTTGACGGTGTAAGAAATTCTTATGTTATTCAGACCGGCAAGGAAGTAAGAGTTATTGTAGATCATGAAAAAATAGACGATGCCAATATTCACCAATTGGCCACCGATATTGCCCAGAAAATTCAAAAGGACGTTGAGTATCCCGGGCAGGTTAAAGTTACAACAATCAGAGAGTTCAGGGCTTTCGATTTTGCGTAAAAAGCAAATCCCCCTTTTTCCGTAGGAATGCCTTTGCCTACCTGACTCAGGCAGGGCAAAAGGGAGCGCAGGGCATAGCCGGCAAGATAAAAGCGAATTTATTTTTTTGGATGGATCATGCTGATTTATTTACTTGAAATTTTAATCCTTCCGTGTTGGAAATTGGATATTTGTTTTGAGAAAGGGGCCAATAATCAAGGAAAAATATATTTACCCAATTTTGTAAAAAAATTATTCGAAAATATTAGATTTGTATGATATAATTATTTAAACAACATGAATCCATTATTCAAGGTTAGAATTATGAATGAAGATAATATTTTAAACGGAAAAAAAGTTGCTCAATCTGTAAAAGACCGGGTTAAAATCCAAGTGGACAAATTAAAGGAAAAAGGCGTTAATCCACAACTTACTGTTGTCTTGGTCGGGAAAGATCCGGCTTCTCAGGTTTATGTCAGGATGAAAGGCAAAGCCTGTGAAAAACTCGGGATTCTCTCTAATACAATATTGCTTGATAAAAATGCTTCCGAAGATGAGTTATTATCTCTAATTCATAAATTAAATAATGACGTTAATGTGCACGGTATCCTGGTTCAATTACCTTTACCAAAGCAGATAAATGACCAAAAAGTAATTGAATATATCAATCCCCAAAAGGACGTTGATTGTTTTCACCCGCATAATGTGGGACTTCTCGTTAACGGCTCACCTTATGTTTTACCCTGTACACCGGCTGGTGTTGTTGAAATATTAAAATATTATAAAATAGATACAGAAGGTAAGCATGTGGTTATTGTCGGTAGAAGCAATATTGTCGGCAAACCGGCCGCTAATCTCCTTATGCAGAAAAACAGGTTTGCTAATGCGACGGTAACCGTAGCTCACAGTCGGACGAAAGATTTGCCATCTATTACTAAACAGGCGGATATTTTAATTGCAGCTATAGGTATGCCTCAATTCATAAAAAAAGATATGGTTAAAGCAGATTGTACGGTTATCGATGTTGGCACTAACCGGATTGATGCTGATAATGAAAAAGGTTACCGCCTGGTTGGTGATGTTGATTTTGATAATGTGCAGCCTTTTGTTGAAAAAATTACTCCTGTTCCCGGCGGAGTCGGTCCAATGACTATTGCCATGTTAATGCAAAATACTGTTACGGTTGCAGCAAGACAAAATGGTTTGGAGCCGGAAGGGGTATAATAACCTGTATTTATAGTGAGCTTGAATATGGCAAATTATAAATTATTGCAAAAATTGATCTAATTTCTAAATGTTTTAATTAACCTAAAGAATGAACATTTAGTGAATACACAAATGATGAGTTGTTGGTTATTAGTATCTAAATTTTTCCAAGAAGTTGCTTGAAAAAAAGCTGAAGAACAATAAACAGGTTATATTTCAAAGATTTGTCAAAAGTGTCATTCCTGCGAATGCAGGAATCTGAATTCAGCATTTTCCAATAAATCTTTAAAGTAATCAATAAAACAAAGTTCAGATTCCGGCTTAAAACATACCGGAATGACAGTTGTTCATGCTTTTCAAATCTACAATCCGAATGAGTCGGGATCGATTTGAATCTCTAAGCTGCCTATTTAGTGTCTGAACGAAAAGTACATGCCGTCATTGCGAATTGGGATTTATCCCGATGTGGCAATCCCACATGGATGATATAACCTACTGTTTTTTAATGGGATTGCTTCAGCCTGCACGACTTAGTAGGGTCGCTATCGCTTCTCGCAATGACATCATTCTGTAGTAATTTCATTGATTTACTACTTTTCGTTCAGACACTATTTAACAAATAAGGAACATAGGTATGCAAATTAATTAATGTTTATCATTTCATTCTATTTATACTTTCTACGTCTATTATTAATTTTACTGTTTGTTAAAGTATTTGTAAACTTGGTATGTAAATGCCGGAAACTGATTTAACGAAATATCTTAAACCTGAAATGCTATCCGGTTTAAGCAACTTAGAAATGATCGCCCGTTATATTGTTGAAGGATATTTAACCGGTTTACATAAGAGTCCCTTTCATGGCTTTAGTGTGGAATTCTCACAAAGAAGGCCCTATCTGCCCGGTGATGACCTTAAATTCGTAGATTGGAAAGTTTATGCCCGCACGGACCGCTATTATGTAAAACAGTTCGAGGAAGAGACCAATTTAAGATGCCATATTATTTTAGACGTCTCAAAATCCATGAAATACGGCAGCGGGAAAATAAAAAAATCTGATTATGCTTCTTATCTTGCAGCTGCCTTGGCCTTTTTGATGATACGGCAGCGGGATGCCACCGGCATTGTAACGTTTGACGATCATATAAAAAAAAGGCTGCCGCCGAGGACGACAAATTCCCATTTGAATCAGATACTGTTAACAATAGATAAAGCTGAATATGGTAGTGATACGCATATTAGTAAGGCTCTTAATCAGATTGCCGAGCAGATTGATCGAAGAGGGCTAATTATTCTCATTTCAGATTTACTTGACGATCCGCAGGATGTTTTAAATGGATTAAAAAATTTCCGCTTTTATGAGCATGAAATAATTGTTTTTCATATTCTGGATGAACAGGAAATAAATTTTAAATTTTCCGGTGATGTTCTTTTTAGAGATTTAGAAAGTAAAAATTCTATTAAAACACAACCAGAATATATTAAAGAGCTTTATAGAGATAGGATAAGTGATTTTATTGAGTTTTATAAATCTAATTTGATCAACAATAAAATTGATTATAAATTATTAACAACAAATATGCCTTTTGATAAAGCCTTAAATGAATATTTACTTAAAAGGAAAAACTACTTTTAATATGAAAGATGCAAAATTAACAGCGCTAGTTGCTTGTGCCGGTTGAGCCAGTAAAATCGATCCAGAGGTTCTGGATAAGATAATTCACGATTTGCCGGTATATAATAATTCCAAATTACTGATTGGATTTGAATCTGCTGATGATGGCAGTGTGTATCAAATATCTGATGATTTGGCAATTATTAATACAGTCGATTTTTTTACGCCTGTTGTAGATGATCCTTATCACTATGGTAGTATTGCAGCGTCTAATTCCATAAGCGACATTTACGCAATGGGTGGCAAACCTATTTCCGCATTGAATGTCATTGGCTTCCATCAGGGTAAAGTAACTCCGGAGATCGTCAGGAATATCATGCTTGGTGGCGCTGAGAAAGCCATAGAGGCACAATGTGTTATTTCCGGCGGTCATACGATTCAGGATGAAGAGTTGAAATATGGGCTGGCTGTAACAGGATTGGTACATCCTGATAAGATTTGGAGAAATGACAGTATACAGTCTGGAGATATATTAATATTGACCAAACCATTAGGTACAGGCGCTATTTCTACAGCTTTAAAACAAGGCAAAGCAGAGGAGACAGATGTCCGGGAAATAATTAAGAGTATGGAACTGCTAAATAAAATACCTTCTGAAATACTACTTCAGAAGGAAAAATATAAAGTTCATGCCTGTACTGATGTAACCGGGTATGGTCTGGCCGGCCATTTAAGTGAAATGGTAGGAAGGAATGATTTGACTGTCGTTTTAGAAAAAGACAAATTACCGCAATTTTCCCGATTGGATAATTATATAAAAGAATACGCTTTTCTACCCGGCGGCTTCTATAATAACAGAAATTTCGTCATTAATAAATTAAGCGGTAACAAAAATTTTGAAGATCCTGACTATAATATTTTATTTGATCCTCAAACGAGCGGCGGTTTGATTATATCGCTGAGTGATGATGATGCACAGAATTTTTTAAAGGAATTGAGTCAATCTTCCTATCCTTTTGAAGGCTGGCAAATCGGATATGTGTCAGGCGAACGAGGCAATAAAATAAAAGTAATATAGTTATTATAGCCAATACAACTTATTTTTCGTTATTAGGACATAAAATACGGATAAATTTTTCCCGTTGAAGCTGCAGTGAGAATTTAATCAAACGCTCGTAAATCGGCTCGATAGAATTACCGAATTTTTTGGCGAGAATTTTTCCTATTTGTTCAATATTATTATTCCCATCCATTGCTATCCAACTGGCGCTGCCTAACTCATCAAGATTAATCTTAAAATGTTTACTCTTTAAGACAAAACTAAAAAAATTTTGCCAATATTTTGAAATAAATTTGGGACGTATGATTATTAAATTACCCGTATCTTTATCTGTATTCCATTCAAATTGGCGGATAGGA
>JAUVIB010000457.1 GCA_030592985.1 Calditrichaceae bacterium
AATGGCAATGTGATTCTCAATTTCAACTTTTATATTATGATATGACATACTTTTCCCTCATAAATAATTAGATTAAACAGGAGTAATTTTACGAAATCTAATAAATATAATTTTAAAATTCAAAAACAAAAGATAAAAATAAATAAAAACATTGAAATGGTTATCAGTAATAAAGTTTTCTGTTAGTGAGTTGTATAAAATCATAACCCAATCCTAAGCCCAGTCCCATTACAATCCCGGCTTTCATGTGCCCCATAAAAAAAGACGAAATTTCTCTTTTTGCAGGCATTTCTTCAATTCCCAAAACTAAAATATTAATAAAATCCATCGCCGCATAAATTACTCCAAAAGCAATAATCCACAGCATAAATGAACCGAAAAATAGTTTAGCATACTGTTCTGTGCGCAGCATGTTACATATTAAAAAATTAAAAAGAGCTATCCAAAGAAACCACAACAAACCACTAAGCATTTCAGGAACAGCTGTCACTGGGAACCATAGAATGATAGTTATAATCGCATAAGCCGCCGTAAACCAAATAAAATATCTCATTTCTGAACGCCATAAAAACATAAATTGAACAATAGCAGCCACCGCAAAGATGAAATAACTTAAACCTTCCAATTGAAAAATCTTATAAAAAGCTGTTATAAAAACTAACTGTAATAAGGCAACCCACAGCAGGAAATATTTTTTCATGTTCGTGCAATTCCTTCGTGATTCTAATCATAGTATGGAAATCAGTAATTATCTTTCTACTTATCTGACTCCCCTTCCAAGGAAGATTTCAGGAGTTGTTCACCTATAAATCTGGAGAATCATTTATTTTAACGATCGCCGCTAATAAAATTGCCCAAAATATCACCGCCGAAACCAGCCACACCTTTTTGTTCACCTTTTTGTTTAAATCTCGCTGCTGAGTAAATACGATCCGCCAAACGAGAAAATGGAAGACTTTGCAGGAAAACGGTTCCCGGCCCTTTAAGAACCGCGAGGAACAGTCCTTCGCCGCCAAATAGGGCATTTTTAAAACCGCCAATAAACTGAATATCATAATCTACCGTGGACGCTAATCCTACAAGACAACCCGTATCAACCCGCAGTCTTTCACCATGCTGTAAATCTTTTCTGATTATGGTGCCGCCTGCGTGGATAAAACTCTTTCCAAAGCCATGCAAACGCTGCAATATAAATCCCTCACCGCCAAAAAATCCGGCGCCGAGTTTTTTTGTGAAAGCAATGTCAATATCCACTCCTGAAGCGGCACAAAGGAAAGCATCTTTCTGGCAGATAAATTCCCCATTGTAATCTGATAGTTCAATAGGAATAATTTTACCCGGATAAGGCGCACCAAAAGCTACATGACCTTTTCCTTGTCCGTGATACAGAAAAGTAGTAATAAAGAAACTCTCTCCGGTTATCATGCGCTTAAATCCACTAAACATTCCGCCGCCCGTAGATGTCTGCATCTCGATACCATCTTCCATGTACATCATGGCTCCCGTTTCTGCCCGAATACCTTCACCATGATCCAATTCAATTTCGACAATCTGCATATCATCGCCGTAAATTTTATAATCAACAATATCACTCATTTCAATTTCTCCTATTGCTAAGGTTTTAGATATAAATTAAAATAATCGGTTATTTTATTCAATAAATGTATACGATCTTTCTTCCTTACATTATGAGGATGCCTGGGATAGACGAAATAATCTACCTGTTTCCCTAACTTAACACATTGCTGCACATAGGTTAGACTGTTTTGCCAGACCACAGTAGGATCAATCCCTCCATGAATAATCAACAGTTTCCCTTTTAGATTTTTGATATAATTAAGCGTATTAGCCTTATCGTAGCCGTCCGGATTGGACTCAGGAGTATCCATATAACGCTCGGTATACATCACTTCATAATATCGCCACTTAATAACCGGTCCGCCTGCAACCGCTGCCTTAAAAACACCGGGCATACGTGTCATTAAAGATATGGTCATAAATCCGCCGTAACTCCAGCCGTCCACACCAATACGGGTTGAATCTACATAAGAAAGTGATTTAAGGTAATTCACACCAACCATTTGATCTTCTATCTCCACCGTTCCCAATTGACGGAAAGTGGCCTGTTCAAATTCAAGTCCGCGATTTCCCGAACCGCGATTATCAAGCGTAAAGGTGATATATCCCCGCTCAGCGAGATACTGCATCCACAGTCCGCCATTTGCCCAACTGTTACGTACGAGCTGCGCATGAGGACCGCCGTAAACATAAACAATTACCGGATATTGCTTTGTAGAATCGAAATCGATTGGAAGCGTTATCCTGGCATTAAGAGTAACTTTCTCTTTGCTTTTCAATTTGAGATAGCGTACCTGTCCAAGTTTGTAGTCAATCAACGGATTATCAGCTGACAGGAGCGCTTTAACCTCTTTACCATTACTATTATTAATTGTTATTTTACGGGGAATTTGTATGCTGCTGTAGCTATCTATATAATATTCAGCGGAGGAATTTAATTTAATGGAATGGGTTCCGGGCGTATTGTTTAAACGTACCTGCTTACCGGAGCTGATCTTCGATTTATATGGATAGCGCTGCAACCCATCGCTGCTTGAGGCTGTAAAATAAGCATAGGCTCCGGTTTTATCAAATCCGTCAAATTGAGTCACATCCCAGTTTTCATCACTGATTTTACGAATTAATTTCCCGTCTGAACGATATAAATAGAGATGATTAAAGCCGTCCCTTTCGGAAAACCATAAAAAATGATTTGGATCATCTTTAATAAAAATGGGACCATGCTCCGGTTCCACATATTTTGCATGTTTTTCCTCAAACAGCAGTTCCACAGGTTTACCATTAAAAGAATCATATTTTATTAAACGCATGTGATTTTGATCGCGATTTAAATGGGCAATATAAATATATTTTCCATCCGGACTCCAGGTTATTCCAGCGAGGTATTGATCTTTTGGTTCTCCTGTTTGTAAAATGATTATTGAAGAGGACTTCAAATTATAAACAGCGACCTGTACCTTTTCACTAACCATCCCCGCCATAGGGTAACGGATTGTTTCCACCGAAGCCGGTAATGTTTCAATATTTACCAATGGATATTCGCTGACCATTCGCTCATCTTTATGATAATAAGCCAGATAATTTCCATCAG
>JAUVIB010000200.1 GCA_030592985.1 Calditrichaceae bacterium
AAAATCGGTAGTGATTATTTGAATATAATTCTTAAAAGAGTAACAAACATTGAAGATGATATAATAATTGCGATTGAAAATAAAAGAAGAATATAGTGCATAACAAAAGCTATAAACAATAGCAAAAATCGCTACTGCTCATAGCAAGATCGTTTTATGGCATTAAAGGAACAAAATTATGGACAGGGAAATAATCTCCCTGTTTTATATGGTCTCATTGAGGCTGCTTTCAAGGCTATTATATACAGGAGTAAATTAATGAAAACGTTTACAATCTTAGAGATCAACACAATTCTAAACGGTAAATTGATTGGAGATACCAACCGCCAAATAAACGGGCCGGAACAATTGGAAAAAGCCAATAATAATCATATAACTTTTATTGGAAGCATAAAATACGCGCGTCTATGGGAAACTTCTAAAGCTTGTGCTGCAATTATTAATGAGCAACTGGAAATAGAACCGGGTGAAAACCGTGCTTTGATTAAGGTGAAAAATGCGGATTTAGCCATGGCCAAATTATTGGAATTATTCGATCACGGCCCTCCTCAATTTGATGTCAATATCCATCCGGCAGCTGTTGTCCATGAATCTGCCGCCATTGGCAAGGAATGTAAAATTGGCGCGGGCTGCTATGTGGGAAAAGATGTTATTTTGGGTGATGGAGTTGTTTTATTTCCTAATGTTACAATTCTTGATGAAGTTAAAATTGGTAATAGTACTGTTATTTGGCCTGGAACAGTAATTCGGGAACGCTGTGAAATCGGGAACTATTGTATTTTTCATACCAATGTTAGCATTGGCGCCGACGGCTTTGGATACCGCCCAAGTGAAGACGGCAGAGGATTGGTTAAAATCCCTCAAATCGGAAATGTTGTTATTGGTAATGGTGTCGAGATTGGGGCCAACTCTTGTGTTGATCGCGGCAAGTTTAGTTCAACAATAATTGGAGATGGTTGTAAGATCGACAACCTCGTCCAGATTGCCCACAATTGTGTTATGGGACGTTCTTGTATTATGGCTGGCAACAGTGGCCTGGCCGGCTCTGTTACCCTGGGTGATGGTGTTATCATTGGTGGAAGTGCATCTATTAAAGATCATTTAACCATCCATTCGGGAGCTGTGGTGGGTGCAGGCTCCGGAGTTATGAAAGATGTCCCGGCCGGCCAAACCGTTTTGGGTTATCCTGCCCGGGATTCCAGGGAGATGCTCAAACAATGGGTGGCCATGCGCAAGCTTGTTTAAAATTAAAAATAGTAATTTTGACAGTGGAATTAACTTAGAAAAATGATAATGACTTTTGAAGAAATCATTTCAAAACTTCACAAATTGGGAGAGAGTGATAAAATAGTTCTGAAAGAAAAGAAATTCGGAATTATCTCAAACAATTCACTTGGAATTTATCATAAAGACCTCAAAGAAATAGCAAAGGAAATTGGTCGGGATAATGAACTTGCGAACAGACTTTTCGATAGTGGCATTTATGAAGCCAGAATTCTATGCAGTAAAATATTCAATCCGAAAGATTTAACAGAAATCCTAATGGAAAAATGGGTTAAAACTTTTGAAAATTGGGAAATTTGTGACTCCTTCTGTATGGGATTATTTGCCAAAAGCGAATTAGCCGTTTTAAAAGCATTGGAATGGTCTCTACGAACAAGGGAATTTGAAAAAAGAGCAGGATTTGTAATTATAGCCGCTTATTGTATGGCAGACAAAAAGGCAAATAATAAAGTTTTTGAACAATTTCTCCCAATTATTAAAAGAGAAGCAAATGATGACAGAATTTATGTGAAAAAAGCTGTAAATTGGGCTTTAAGAAATATTGGGAAAAGAAACACTGACTTGAATGAAAAAGCAATTGAAACGGCGAACGAAATACTGAAGTTAGAAAGTAAGTCAGCAAAATGGATTGCTAAAGACGCTATACGAGAACTCGAAAGTAAAAATGTGAACATATTGGATTATCCAAGAGAAATATATAGAAATCCAGTGGCTAATATGGTACATAAATCATAGAATCCTTTGGGATGGTAACGCTTTTTATATTGAGTGTTTACCTGCAATTATAAACCAATAAAATTTTAAATATTAAGAATATAGAATGAGTATTAATAAACTTTTTAAAACCACATATTTTCTACCTGTAATACAATTTTTTACACTCGCCGTATTCATATTACTTATCTACAGTGCAATTGGAATTACTACACAAAACCCAGATTTTGCGAAAATCTTGAGAAATACAAATCTTTCTAACTTAATAGTCTGGTCATATTGGTGGCCATTGATTATTATCACGGCAATACTATTTGGCCGATTATGGTGCAGCGTTTGCCCGATGGAATTAATCACTTCTTTTTTTGGAAAAATAGGACTTAGAAAAAAACCCGATAAACTACTGAAATCAGGTTGGGTAATCACTCTGTTTTATGCTATAATTCTAATTATAGGAATACATACATTTGCGATTCATCGTATTCCACAATATATGGCGATTTATATGCTCACTCTATTTGCAATTGCGCTTATTTCCGGATTGATTTGGGAAAAACGGACTTTTTGCACTTACATCTGCCCTATAGGACATTTGCTTGGATTGTATTCCATGCTGTCTTTCAAAAAGTTACGGGTATTAGATACCATTGTTTGTACTAACTGTAAAACAAAAGATTGTATAAGTAAATCCAATCAGTACAAATTTACTGCTCGCTCGTGTACATCAGAACTTTTTCCTGCAACACTAATTGATAATCGAAATTGCATTTTATGCGGCCAATGCCATAAATCATGCACAAAAGACAACATAGCAATTCAAAAACAAAAGTTTGCAGCCGATTTATTTACTAATATAAAATTAAGTTGGGCTGAAATAACATTTTTTATGATTGTTAGTGGTTTTGTTGTTTACGAAGTTTTAACAGAATGGAAAGTAAGTAAAAAAATTGTGATGACAATTCCAGATTGGATTAATCATTCATTAAATATTACAGGCAGTTTATCAGGAACCATAAACGCAATTGTTTTATTTATTCTTCTTCCTGTAATTTTCTTCCTGTTTTTAGCGCTATTAAAAAGAATTATTGCAAAAGAAACATGGACAAAATCATTCACCCAACTTGTATTAGCTATTTTGCCGGTAACTGCAAGTATGCATTTGCTTAAAACACTTTTAAAAACAACCTCACGAATACCATATTGGGATTTTGTATTCTCCGATCCCAATGGGGTGAAAACAGCACAATTGTTAATTGACAATCCCGAATTATTAAATACAAATGTTTTATCTGTAATATCACCCTTCATAAGCCTGGCCGCTATTTTATTGTCGGTTGGGGCCGTAACCCTATCATTATTGATAATTCGAAAACAACACTTTAAAAACAGAATATCAGGAATAATTTCAATTTTTGCGGTTTTGATATATTCAAGTATATTTTTAAGTACACTAATTGCCTGGCGAATGTTTTAAAAGATAGAAAGATACTGAAATTGGATAAAATACTGATTGCCCCATGTGGGATGAATTGTGGAATTTGTCTTGGTTATCTAAGAGAAAAGAAAAAATGTCCCGGGTGTTGGAGTGATAATGAATACAAGACAAAGAGTTGCATTAAGTGCATAATTAAGAACTGTGAATTATTAGCAGAAACTGATTCGAAATTTTGTTATGATTGCAAAAAATATCCCTGTACCAGATTAAAACAGCTTGATAAAAGATATCAGAAAAATTATAGTATGAGTATGATTGAAAATCTTGAATACATTAAGCAATATGGATTGGATAAATTTATCAACAAAGAAAATGAGCGTTGGAATTGTAATAATTGTGGCGGGACTATCTGTGTTCATAGAGGCTATTGTTTAAATTGCATTGAAAAATAGATAATAAAAAAAATATACACTCTGTAACAATGAATATTAAAAATGTCGAAACATTATATTTTCCATTGTTTTAAATGAATTTTTGAATATTATTTTATTATTTCTTAATTTTGATGTTTGAAATTCATATAAATCAAATTTCTATGAGGATAAACAATTATGACCGAGTTGGATTTTATTGAAATTGCCGCCCAGGAATTAAATATAAAAAAGATACAAATATCCAATACCATTGAACTACTAGATGATGGTAATACGGTTCCTTTTATTGCCCGCTATCGTAAAGAAGTTACCGGTTCTATGGATGAAAATCAGATCCGCGATGTGGAGACCCGCATAAATTATCTACGTAATTTACAATCAAGAAAAGAGACCATATTACGATCCATTGAGGAGCAGGGTAAATTAACTCCTGAACTTAAAGCCCGAATTGATCGATCATTAAAACAACAGGAAATCGAAGACTTATACCTGCCTTATAAGCAGAAAAAACGCACAAGAGCCACTATTGCCAGAGAAAAAGGGCTTGAGCCGCTTGCAGCGCTCATCCTAAAACAGGAAGTCACTGATGAAAATCCGCTGACAATTGCCGCAAAATTTATTAATCTAAAAAAAGAGGTGGAATCAGCGCAACAAGCTCTTGATGGCGCCCTTGATATTATTGCCGAAATTATTAGTGATGCTGCTGATATACGCACTGTGGTACGTAAAATATCCTATAAGTATGGTATGCTGGTCTCGAAAGCTAAAGACCCGGAGAGTAAGAGTGTATATGAGATGTATTATGATTTTTCCGAACCCATTAATAAAATTCCGCCACACCGTATTCTTGCAATAAACCGCGGTGAAACTGAAAATATTTTAAAAGTTGCTGTCTCTGTAGATGTCGATGATATATTAAAACAGATAGAAAACCACTATATCACCAATAGTGAATCAGTTTTTACAGATGATCTGATAAAAACTATTCGGGATTCATATATCCGCTTGATTGCTCCTTCAATCGCTCGTGAGATACGTTCTGAATTGTCCGGCAAAGCCGATGAACATGCCATTAATGTTTTTGCGGAAAATCTAAAAAATCTTCTGTTACAACCGCCCATACACGATAATTTAATTATGGGTATTGATCCCGGATTCAGATCAGGAAGTAAAGTTGCCATTATTGACCAAACGGGGAAATATCTTGAAGGACAGACCATTTATCCGCATCCTCCACAGAATAAGTATATGGAATCAAAAAGCAGCATTCGTTCCTTAATTTCGAAATACGGTGTGGATATCATCGCCATCGGTAACGGTACGGCAAGCCGCGAAACGGAACAGCTCGTTGCTGAAATAATTTCGGAAATAAAAGATGAAAGAAAAGTAGAGTATATCATTGTTAATGAAGCCGGCGCCTCAGTCTATTCTGCTTCACCCACTGCTCAAAAAGAATTCCCCGATCTGGAAGCATCCATGCGCGGAAATATTTCCATTGCCCGCCGCCTATTGGATCCTTTGGCAGAATTAGTTAAAATTGACCCTAAAAGTATCGGCGTCGGTTTGTATCAGCATGATGTCAGCCAAAAGCATTTAACCGAAAGCCTTCAACAGGTGGTAGAATCCTGTGTTAATAAAGTTGGAGTAAATTTGAATACTGCCTCCGCTTCCCTGTTGCGTTATATTTCGGGATTAACGATGAGAACAGCGGATAATATTGTCACTTATCGGGATAATCATGGTAAATTTCATTCGAGGGAAGATCTACTGCAAGTAGACGGCATCGGTAATATTGCTTTTCAGCAAGCAGCCGGATTTTTACGCATCCCTGATGGCAATAATATTTTGGATAACACCTCTATTCATCCCGAATCTTATGCTGCAACTGAAAAATTAATACAGTTAGTTTCCATTAAGGATATATCCAAAGAAGGCCGTTTGATACAACATCGTTTAAAAGAAGCGCCTCTTGAATTAGATAAAATATTAGAGGATCTCGGTATTGGCAAACCGACATTTGAAGATATTATCAGTAATCTCGAAAAACCCGGGCTTGATCCGCGCAGCGATTTACCCAAACCGATTCTTAAAAGTGATGTTCTTCAATTGGAAGATTTGAAAGAGGGAATGGTGTTAAAAGGAACCGTACGCAATGTAGTAGATTTTGGAGCGTTCGTGGATATCGGCGTTAAACAAGACGGTTTGGTTCATGTTAGTCAGATGGCCAAAAAATTTGTTAAAAATCCATTGGAAATTGTTTCCGTTGGCGATATTATTGATGTTAAAATAAAATCAATCAACCTTGAAAAAGGCCGGGTGGGCTTATCCATGCTTATCGATTCATAAATTCAAGTGTGCAGGGACGGAAAAATTTGGTAATTGGAAATTT
>JAUVIB010000473.1 GCA_030592985.1 Calditrichaceae bacterium
GTCATCTCATTCAGACCGGGTGAAACGGCCCCCGTTATCAGCAGAAGCACTGAATTTAAGCCCAAAAAAGATGAGATTACCGTTACAAATATGAAATATTATTTTCATCCTAAAAACGGGTCTAACGTCTATGGGGTTGCTTATGGTGATAAAAAATTAGTATTCGCAACGGATATTGAAGAATATCAGGGAAGTGACCAACGGCTTGTTTCATTTGCAAAAAAAGCCGATGTATTAATTCATGACGCCCAATATACACCAGATCAGTATAAAATGTTTAGCGGTTATGGACACAGTAGTTATGAAATGGCATGTAAAGCTGCTGAACAGGCAAAGGTTAAAAAGTTATTATTATTTCATCATGATCCAAACAATAATGATGACACATTAAAAGAGATTGAGAGTAAAGCACGAGCAATATTTAAAAATGCGGAATTAGCGACAGAACGTTGGGAATGGAAATTATAATTTACGACGTGTAAGGATTGCTCTGCCGATAGTTGCCGGATCGATAAACTCAAGATTTGATCCGATTGGAACTCCGCTGGCCAGTTGGGTGATTAAAACATTATTGTTTTTTAATAACTTAGATATATAAATCATAGTGGCTTCTCCCTCCGTACTGGGATTAATAGCCATCAATATTTCCTTTAAATTTTCATTTGTTACCCGATCAACCAATTCTCTGATATGTAAATCTTCTGGCATTACTCCGGAAAGCGGGGATATAACGCCACCGAGAACATGGTATCTTCCATTAAATTCGTGAGATGATTCAATAGCTAATATATCGACAATATCTTCCACAAGGCATATCTTTGAAGCGTCGCGATGTTCATCTTTACAAATATGGCATAACGGGCCTTCGGAGATATTAAAACATCGCTGACAAAGCTGTGTTTCATGTTTTAATTTAATGATGGTATCGGCCAATTCTTCCGCGAATTGGGCATCACTTTTTAAGATAAATATAGCGAGGCGCTGGGCAGTTTTTTTACCAATACCCGGAAGATGGCTAAGATTGTTGATAAGAGATTCTAAGGCGTTAATTCCAAAGAAATTCATTCTATAATCCGGGAATTTTAAAATTGCCGGGGAGGTTTAACCCGCCTGTTATTTTTTGAACTTCTTCATTAGCCTTTGTTTGAGCATTTTTAATGGTTTGATTCACGGCAGCGGTGATCAAATCTTCCAACATCTCTTTGTCATCGCCATTGATGACTTCCGGATCGATAGTAATTGAGAGGATTTCCATTTTTCCGTTAGCGGTTACCTTTACCATACCGCCGCCGGACGACCCTTCAACTGTTATATTTACAAGCTCTTCCTGGGTTTTCTGCATCTTTGCCTGCATATTTTGAGCTTGTTTTAAAATATCATTCATATTCATTGTTTTGTTCCTTTATATTGGTTCTAAATCGAATTCATCAATAAATTTTTTAATAAGCGGATCTTCAGATTTTAATTTTTCAAGTTGTTCAATTATCTCTTTTTTTGTAGGGCCATTGGTTTTTTCTCCGGGTGGTACTTGGTTCTGTGGTATAAAATTGAAATTCAGATTAATGTTATGTTGAAGAATGGAATATATGGCCTTTTCAAGAAGAGGGATATTTTTTTTGATTAATCCTTCGCTTGCATCGGAGATAGTTATATATAAAGTATCGGATTCATATTTTTTTAATTGAGTATTAAGCAATAGTGAGGCAATGGTCGGTTTTTTTTGATGGATATGATCAATTATTGCTTCCCAGTTTGATTCTATATCAGCTATAGTAAGAGGTTTTTCAGCAACAAGGTTATAGCTTTCAGTTGGAAAAGTATTATAAGATGTCGGACTGTCATTCAGAGCTTTTTTTTTTAACAGATTTAAATTAGTAAGCAATTCATTAATATCATGACTATTGGGGAGTTTAGCCAGCTTGATTAAACCAAGCTCAAGCTTAAGCTGCGGCTGCTTGCTCCATTTAATATCCTTAATGACATCGGAAATAATTTGTAAATAGGCAATAATATCATTTTGATTAAATGTATCTGCTGATTCTTTGTATTGCTTAAGATAATTTTCTGATACATCGATTAATTCGGTGGATTGCATTGCATTTACGATTAAAAGATTACGAAAATGCTCTTCAAGACCGAGTAAGAATTCATTCAGGTCATAGCCTGTATTGATAATTTCATTAGTAAGCAAAATAAGTGATTTAATATCGGCTTGCAGGATTAAATCGGAAGTTTTAAAGAAAATATCCTGCTGGATAACGCCAAGAGCCTGGGATACATCGTCAAAAGTAACTTTTCCATTGCTGTAAGAGATAATCTGATCGAGAATACTTTGAGAGTCTCGCATGGAGCCATCCGCTTTTTTCGCAATCTGAAGCAGAGCTTCCTCTTCAATCTCAACATTGTCTGTTTTACATATGTGTCGTAAATGCTCAATAATTATATTCAAAGGCATACGTTTAAAATCAAACCGTTGACAGCGGGATAAAATAGTGGCCGGAACTTTATGGATTTCGGTTGTGGCAAATATAAATATTGCATGTTCCGGCGGCTCTTCAAGTGTCTTTAGCAGAGCATTAAAGGCTTCTTTGGTTAACATGTGCACTTCATCGATGATATAGATGCGGTATTTGCCTACAGTCGGGCTGAAGCGGATGTTCTCTCGGATATTGCGGATTTCATCTATTCCGCGGTTTGAAGCGCCATCGATTTCAAGGACGTCAAACGAATTTCCCTCCGTAATAGATTTACAGGAAGAACATTCGTTGCAGGGAGTAGGTGTCGGGCCGGTTTCACAGTTTAGGGCTTTTGCCAGGATTCTGGCAGTTGTGGTTTTTCCCACGCCGCGCGGACCGGTAAAAATAAAAGAATGAGCAATATGTTTATTTGTAATAGAGTTGGACAGTGTCTTAGAAACATGTTCCTGCCCGATAATATCGTCAAATTGCTGGGGGCGCCATCTTCTGGCGATAACAACATAACTCATAATTAGTAATACCGGATAATATAAATAAAA
>JAUVIB010000352.1 GCA_030592985.1 Calditrichaceae bacterium
ACCTTATCTATGATTTCTTTTATAGACCGCTTGGCAGGGAAGCGTTCAACTGGTACATAGGTGTTGGCCCCTACGCCTTTCTGGGCAGTCCGTTTGAACTTGGTCTTGTTTCTGAAATTGGATTGGAATACCACTTTCGGGGGATTCCTCTCTCTATTGGCGGTGACTGGCGACCTTTTTTAAGAGTTATAGATAATACCGATCTTGGATGGGGTGGCTTTGGATTTAATGTGCGATTGGTATTATAATTAATTTGAAAGATGGTATGTCGATCAAATAAGAGATAAAAGAAATTTTTAAAACTGATGATCTCGATGAATATCACCGAGACAGAACCTCAAGGAATTCTTTCGAGTAAAAGTGATTGATATACCTTGGCCATGTATCTTTTTCCTATTAATAAAAAAGATGATATCTCACCGCCTTCAATAGTCAAGTTAATGGATTGTATTCAATGAACCACAGTTATTTTTTAAGGCTTCCGATGACTTTGTTTTTAGCGGAAAACAAGTACTGCATGACAGGAGCGGGGATCACTATGCGAATGAATATGGATTTTACCTACGATGTTAATGGTAACGATCTGAAACTGGTGTATTCGGAGTTAAAAACAATATATGTTCTATAATTCTGCCGACAAATAATGTGGTAAACACATGATCAATGTACAAGCGGAGTACTGCTGGGATTTTTTCAAACGCTGGGGAATGGTAGCTTTCGGTGGTGTGGGCTCTATCTGGGGTAGAGAAAACAGGGAAGAAAAAGACTATTTCGAAAAGGAGTTGCTGCTCAGTCTCGAGTCCGGTATCCGTTTTATGCTATCAAAAGAGAAGAAGATAAATATGCGATTGGATTACGCCTAAGGTATTAATGGTAATAACGGTGTTTACTTAAGTATGATGGAAGCTTTTTAACAATGGAAAATAGACGACAATCAAAATCGATTATTGTTATCTTAATGTTATTTATAATCGGCTTTTGGAATACCGTACCTGTTTGTGCTCAAACAGATACATTAGAAAATAAGGGTATTAGCAAGCAGGTATGGATTGATGTCAATCCCAAATATTTTATTAATCCCAAACTGGAAATTTATGGCGATGCAGGGATGCGTTGGGAAGTAGAAAATGATGGCTGGATGCGCATTGTATTAAGACCCACTTTGCGTGGTCTTGTTTGGGATCGGTTTTATTTTATTGCCGGAATTGGAAATTTCTATACTTTAAACAAATTCATAGAAGATCGCTGGGAACTGCGTCCCTTCCAGGGTATCTCCTTTAATTGGCCACGATGGCGAACACCTATACATCATTACATGCGTATAGAAGAGAGATTTGAATTTAATACAAAAACCTGGGATTCAAGGAATTCAGTGCGCGGGCGCTATAAATTGGGTATCTCACATCGTTGGGCTGCAAAACAGGTTGACCGCTACTGGCAGGTTTCTGTTATGGGTGAAGCCTTCTATACGTTCGCCGGCCAACAGGGACAATTTCAGGAACAGGCCAGGGTGACTCTGGGATTGGATAGAAGTTTACGATATGAACTCCATTTTCGTTTTGAGATAACCTGGCAGCAGGAACAGCTGTTTTACAATACAAAAGAGTCATTTTCCGACATCTATTTCCGTTTTCGGTATACCTACACTTGGGGAAACAGGTTGTAAAATAAATCACCTCCAAAGAGTAATTATTTATCTCTAACTATGAATATACCTTGCATAAAAAATTATTACAAAATTTAAAGAAAAAATTGCAATGTCCACAAAAATATTATATACTTACGCTTCACATTTTACTGCCTAAATATTTCAATCTTTTCGTGATTTAACTTCGCAAAATTATTACATACTCCAAACACATAGCGAGAATGCGGCTTTGGACTATTGAGCTGAAGTCCAAAAACGAAAATAAAAAATATCATAGATAGATTTTTTACAAAGACTTATTTAAAACACACTAAAGATATTGGAAACCAACTACTAAAATGAAAGAATAAACATATAATGGCAATACAAAGCAAAATTAGCGGAACCGGTTTTTATGTTCCTGAAAAAATATTAACAAATGAAAACTTAAGTAAAATGGTTGATACCAGCGATGAATGGATATTTCAGCGCGTTGGTATAAAAAAACGGCATATTTCAGCTGATAATGAAGTAACGTCCGATTTGGCGGCAAATGCCGCGAAAGCTGCTCTAAAAAATGCAGGAATCAGTTCAAAAGATATTGATTTAATTATCGTTGCAACGTTTACGCCCGATAAGCTAATGCCTTCTACCGCCACCCAGGTTCAAAGAAAAATAAATGCAAAGAAAGCTGCTGCATTTGACATTTCCGCTGCTTGTTCCGGATTTGTATACGGGCTCACTATGGCCGATCAGTTTATTAAATCCGGTTTTTACCAAAATATATTAGTAATTGGCAGCGAAGTGCTTAGCCGTTTTTTAGATTGGCAGGATAGAAATACCTGTGTATTGTTCGGTGACGGCGCAGGCGCTGTTGTTCTTTCTGCAAATCACGCGGATAACGGCCCCGGGATCAAATACGCCACATTGGGCGCTGATGGTTTTGTAGCGCCGGAATGGTTGGAAATTCCGGCGGGAGGCTCGGCGATGCCTGCAAGCAAAGAAAGCGTTGAACAAAAATTACATTTTGCTGCTATGAATGGAAAAGAAATATATAAATTTGGCGTTCAGATTATACCCAAAACAATAAACAAACTGCTTGATAAAAACGGTTATACCATTAAAGACATTGATTTAATCATTCCCCACCAAGCTAATGTGAGAATAGTTGAAGCTGCCGCGAAACGCCTTGGTATTCCAAAAGAAAAGTTTTTTATGAATATTGATAAATATGCCAATACCTCGGCTGCAACCATACCGATCGCCTTAGATGAGGCGGTACAACAAAATAAAATTAAAAAGGGCGATAAAATTATTTTTATTGGCTTTGGCGGCGGTTTAACCTGGGGCGCTGTTTTATATGAATGGTAAATTTCAGCTACAGATAGAAAAAAGATAAATCAATAAAGTGGCCTTAAAATAATTTGTTATTAATTTTAAATGAAGTGGAACGGTAGGATTTTTTATTGTTTGAGACTCGATGTTTTTCAATCGGATCGAGTTTAAAAAATCAGTGAAACAGGTTGTAAAAACAAGACTCGAATCGAAATTACATAAAGAACTTTTTGTGAAAAAGACTTCTATACGGTGCTTGTTGTCAGAAAAATATCCTCATAAGCTCAATGAAAAGGACTGATACTATTAACTATTTGATTGTATAGAAATTTCAAAAAATCAGCGAATTTCAGGCGCTTTTGTCATTCCCGCATGCTTTAAGCGGGAATGACAATTTGCAGGAAACGAATTCAATTCTATCATTAATTAATTTGCAAAGTTATGTTCTTATAATCTAAGATTTATCTTTAAGTGATAGTGTTAAAACAAATATTGCCAGAATCTCACTTTCAGGAGCGAGAGAAGTTTTTACATTTATGGTAACCGGAATATTTACACGTTCTTTTGTTTTGATTGTTTGCAGAGTCGCCTCGCTGATATTATCACCATCTTCACAAATAAAATAAGCATCCGCCTCAACACGGCTAATAAAATCACCCTTTATATCTTTAAACAGCAGCGAAACCTTTTTTTTACTTTTTCGGATAATCTTCATGGCCATAATACCGCCTGCAAGATCGGCACCGACCGCAAGAACACCGAAATACATGGAACCAAGATGGTTTTGATTTTTTCGTTTGAAAGGAATTTTTATAATACATCTATTCTCGTTAAGCTCTAAAACCGAAGGTCTTGTATAAAATATCATGGGTATCTTGGTTAATGAAAAATAGCGGACCCAAAGGGTATCTTTAAAATTGTCACTCCATATTTTCATATTGTCATATCTGTCCGTTAAAAAGTTAATTGTTTATTCAATTTCTTTTAACTATTACAAGCCAATAATCAGCGATTCATATTTTGTTTTATTGCTTTCCACTGTTCTTCCGTCAGCATTTCCAGAAAATTAAACTCACCGGCTCCGGCTAACCATTCTCCTCCATCAATAGTTATTACTTCACCATTAATATATCCACTGTAGGAAGATAAAAGAAATGCGGCAAGATTTGCCAGTTCTTCATGTTCCCCCACCCGTTTAAGCGGAATACGGTTTATCATTTTCTTTTCGAAAGAGTGATCGGGCATTAGTCTTTCCCAGGCTCCTTTAGTGGGAAACGGCCCTGGAGCAATAGCATTCATACGTATGCCGTACTTTCCCCATTCAACGGATAGAGACCTCGTTAAATTC
>JAUVIB010000128.1 GCA_030592985.1 Calditrichaceae bacterium
CTATATTTTTTTATAATGACTTTATTTACAAGTAGTTAATCCCAAATTTAAGCTGTTTACTAAAATAAATATTATTACAGGGCTGGGAACTACAAAAAATAAAAATGGGAGCAGATTAAATCCTATTTTTTTTAGGTGGGATAATGGGGGTTGTTTTCTGTGCTCCCATTAGGAACGATCAATAAAACACTTCTAATTTAATCAATATATAAGGAAATGCAAGCTAAAACTTACTAGTATATCCCCCCCCCTTAAAAAATATTCTAATTGAAATTATTTTGCAATTCAATACAACGTGCACTATTTTATTTACATCAAAAATAATAATAAGGCAAACCAATGAAAAAAATCGGATTATATATTCGAGTATCTACAGAACGTCAGGCCAAGGTTGATGAGGGTTCTCTAAAATCACAACGACAAAGACTAAATGATTTTGTTAAACTTTCCAGTTCCGTACACAGCAAAGAATATGAAGTATATAAAATTTATGAAGATATTGAAAGTGGCGGAACTGCAAACAGACCAGAATATCAGAATATGTTGTCGGATATTAAGAAAAGAAAAATTCAGGCTATAGTTTCAATCAGTATAAGCAGGTTAAATAGATCTTTAATAGATTTTTATGAACTCTATGAACTGTGTGATGGAAATAATGTAGATATTATTTCTTTAAAAGAAAGATTTGATACATCCACTGCTATTGGACGAGCTCTACTCAAGTTCATGCTTGTATTTTATGAGTTAGAACGTGAGCAAACAGCCGAGCGGGTTGCAGATAATAATTATGCAAGAGCATTGAGAGGTATAAAAGTTGGCCCGCACAGTATTCTTGGATATGTAAAAGATTTAAAGTCACCTGGCCAATTAAAAATCGACCCTATTACATTAAATATAGTGGAGTTTATTTTTAATGGATATGAAAAATTTGGGTCTGTACAAATCCTATTGAATAACCTTAAATCTAAAGGATTTAAGACTCAAAAGGGTAATGATTTCAATGACCAAACAATACGTCGAATTCTTACAAATAAAACTTATATAGCCATGAATGAAATTAATAAAACAGATATGAAAAAGGATCAAAGCAACCTTTCTGATAAAAAGAAATATCAGACTGTGAAAGGTTTATGGAAACCAATTATATCTAATGACCAATTTGACCGTGTAAATGAAATTTTTTCAAGAAATAGAGCTTCTAAAGGAAATATTGTCACTTTAAAAAAGAAAAACTTCTTGCTAGCAGGATTAATAGAATGCCCATATTGCTCAGGAAAGGAAAAAATATTACTAAAGACTGCTTCAGGTACATCTAAAAATAAAAAACAATTTTATTATTATAAATGTAATAATTGTAATAAAGTTAGCATCAATGCTGAAGAACTAGAAAAATTAGTCATTGATAAATTATTCCTGTTGTCAAAATCAGAGAAATTACTAAAAGAACTTGTTAAACAAACCAAAAATATTATTGACACAGATTATCCCAAATATCAAAGGGATATAAAAAATTTAAAAAAAATGCGAAAAAAAATATTAGAAAAATTGGATCATGCCCTGGAACAATCAATGATGATGGATGATGACCGTGCTAAGAATATTTTAAAAGAAAAAGCAAAAGAACTAGGTGTGGAAATATCAATACTAGACCAATCAATTAGTTTAGTAACAAATAAGATTGATGCCCTAGAAGACAAAAAAATTGATTATTCTTTTATTAAAGAAGTAATGAAAAATTTTAACTCTATATTTAAGCGTCTAAATCCCTATGAGAAGCAACAAATTATTAAATATTTAATTGATAATATTAGAATAACAGAAGATAAAGTAGAAGTTGTTATTTTTGGAGATAAGTATATATCGCCTTTAAAAATAAAAAAGGCCACAGCGGTGTTCGCTGTGACCGATGGTAAGCGGTCCGGACGAGACTCGAACTCGCAACTTCCTGCGTGACAGGCAGGTGCTCTAACCAGATTGAACTACCGGACCAAATATCTTTCTTCCGCATCAAAGCAGAGTTTTAAATATACGAAGTTATTAATATTCAGTCAACAGTATTTTACTTATTTCTTGAAAATTTAATTTTTCCCTCAAATATTTTTAACCTATCCATTAATTTATTAATTTAATTTTTTATCTGATTCAAGAGAGAAAGCGATTTGTTTAATTTCATTAAAATGATAAATATATCATGGGTGTTTTTGATTGTCCTCTGTATTAATACCCTCTTCGCGGCAGAACGCGCTGATTTTTTAATCATTGAAAATCCGGCAGCCTTAAAAATATATGACAGTTATCAACAGGAATTAAGCTATAGCGCTAAAAGTGAGCGACTTGCCTATGCCCCTTTACAGATAATCAATGAAAACGAACTATTAGGCGATCAGATCACTGAAAGTATCCATGTACGTCTCGATAACAGAAATGACTTTTTTATTATTAAAGACAATCATGGTGAGATGCTTAACGGTACTCAAGCCGGCAGTGTGCATACCTTCAGAAAGTGCCTGATTGTTAATGATAGTATTTATGTAAAAAAAAGCGGCTTACTAAAATTAAAAACGGCTCTATCGTCCATGGACCTAACCACCGGAAATTACCTGAAGCGCATCTTTAAGTATCAAAACAGATATTATATGTTACAATACTCCCCTGTAAAACAGTACGGCTGGCTTACTCTTGCAAATAACAATTTCTGGGAAATCATAATAAAGCAACGTCCCAAAGACGCCGTTACTTTTCTAAGTATGGATTTAAAAATAGATATTTTAAACGTATTTAATAATGTGAATAAATTATATATGGAATATTTTGATTTCTTTAATCAAAAAACCAGAAAGAATGACGTCCCTCCCCAATGGAACGTACAGATAACAGAAGAATCATTACAAGCTGAATTTTTACCGGATTCACTCACGGGTGGTTTTAAATCAAGCATCTCCTCTACCCAACGACAATTAGAAAATGTTTTAATCGGAACACCCTACAAACTCAGCATAGAACGAAATCGTTTAACTATCAGCAATAGTGGCAAATAGTAATGAAGAATAAATTTCTTGAACATATCCTCAGCCTGATAATGGTAAGCGTGGTCATTATCGGTATATTCCTGCTGCTGCAAAAACAAAATGAAAAGGTAAAACAAAAAACCGAATCGAAAATCGAATCGTATCTTAATAGCGGATTTATTGATATCAATGATCCTCTGCATAAAATCATTTTCAAGGAAACACTTAATCACTTTTATCCACATAATAAATCGCAGAATGATTCCCTTTTAAGCGCACTATCGGAATATAGAGCTAACCGGCTTCTGCAATCTATCGATAAAGCGCGGAACAAAATCGGCGTTGATCGTGAAACCCTTAAAAAAACTCTTTTCATGTATCTTAAATTTATCGCAATCTATCTGATCATTCTTATTTTATCTTATTACGGTGTTCAAACCATTGGCGTTTATCGTTTTATTAAAAAGAGACAAAATAAATCCTCTTATCTTTATCTGTTCATTGAACATTTAAACCATAAACCGGAGAATAAAAACCGAACCGCTTATTTTTTTAAAGCTATCATCTATCTCGCCAAAGCAATAATCAAAGGATTTGTCTATCTAATCCTATTTTCTCCGGCCTATGTGGTAGCGTATTCTTTTAAAACGGAAATAAACACCAGCTCTCCCCTTTTTATGATTCTTCTTGGAGTAATCTCAAATGGTATGCTTATTCTTTATTCCAATAAATTTTATACTTTCTTAATCACTGAAAGCAGAAAAGGGTATATTCAAAACGCCATCGTTAAGAATATGGACAATTCCTATACATTCAAAAAGTCGGGAGGGATAAGAAGACAATCGGTTTTTTCTTTCCATAAAAAATTCCCGGGACATGTTTTTCAACAGATATTCAGCAATACACGCTACCAATATCTTACCACTTTTAAAGAGCAGGCCTCTTTTTTAATAAGCAGCCTTATTATCATTGAAATGGCTTTGAACATTCAGGGCTATCTATCCTATGAACTGCTGCAGGAAGCGCTTTATAAAAATTATTCCATGGCTATTCTTATTGTACTTGGTATATTCTATATTGTTAAATTTACCGATATTACTGCCGATTGGATGTTATACAGAGAAACGAGAAAATATGAAAATAAAAATATCTGAGAAAAAAGATAAACTGTGGCTGTTTACCTGGATTGGCGGAATTCTGCTTATCTGGATTTGGGATATGGTCTTTCTCAACAATCCGGCGCTGCGACAGATAGAAGAAGGATTTATCAACACATTTATTATCTCTTTTATGGTGATTATTTTCTCTTTGTTTTTCGCCTGGATGATAATTATTATTGATACTACTGTGAATAATATCAGGTTTAAAGGTATCAAGTTACTCCTCACTTTTATCCTTAATCTTCTGCGCTCAGTTCCGCAAATCATCGGTATCCTTGCCGGATACATCCTGCTTACTTATTTTATTACCGGTAATGTAATCAACAATCATTTATTAATAATTTTGTTCATCGCTTTAATAATCAGTCTTTTTGTATTTCAGGAAATTGTTGATCTCATGCGGGAGCGTATTGATTACTTTAAAAAATCCGATTTCTTTAACGCTATGAGTGTTTGCGGGATTTCGGAATTCCGGATCATTAACTACGATATTTTATGGAAAAATAGCCGGATTCATCTGCTAAACAAACTTATTTCCATTTTCGGTATCGCTGTTTTCCTGCAATGCAGCGTTGATTTCATAATTTCTGTCGGATTAAGTACGGAGATTAGCAGAGTTAATCTTCCCGTTACTCTGGGCGGTTTGCTGGCAAAAATAGACAGCAAACAGGATATACTCGCTATAGGACAGATCTTCGGTAATCCTCTCTATATCATTAATATCTTTGTTGAGCACCTACAGGGTATTACTATCGCTTTTCTCATAGTATTTACTCTGCTTAGCTCCTATAAAATTTCAAATGGATATTCCGAAAGATACCGTTTATGAATACTAATAATTACTCGATCCACATAAGAAAAGAGAAGCGTTCCTTAGTCCGGATTGATTCGTTCCGCTTTTTTTCGGGAGAAATAACATTTTTATTCGGCGAATCGGGAATTGGCAAATCACTTATTTCGCGCGCGCTTTACGGTCTCCTTGATCCACAGGAGCTAACTATTTCAATTAATGATACACCTTTTAAGCAATATCTGCAAAATGAAAAAACTAAGCATATAAGAAAAAATAGTTTTTTTGTATTTCAGGAACCCTCCTCTCACTTAAATCCACTGGAAACCTTGTCTACTCAGCTTAATGAAGGTGATTTAAGCGAAACCGGTGGGGAGGATGAACTGCTTAGCAGATTGTGGGATGGCGCTGATCAGCTGAAAATCAAAGATTTACTTTCCATTTACCCGAAACCACACAGACCGAGCGGTGGAGAAAAACAACGCATCCTGTTAACCATGGCTTTTAAAAAAATCAATTTAATACAAAAAAAATCCACCGGATATTCAGATACCTTTTTTGTTTTTGATGAACCTACCGGCAGCCTTGATAACCATTACCGTAATATTTTTCTTGATATTTTATTCGAAAAATTTGAACATAATCCTTTCAGTGCATTAATAATCACCCATGATTACTCCATTATAAGTGAGATTTATAAGCGCCATAACAACCTGCTTTCTCAAATCAGATTTAATGAATTATCACGGAATGGTGATCGTGTCGTACAGAATGATTTTTCTCCCGATAAATATTTGAATTGGCTGAAAAACGCGCCAAAACTCACTCCTCCGGATCAAAATAAAGTAACCCCTGATAATCCTGTGTTAGTTCTGAAAAGCGGTTTGCAGGTATTCGGCTATAAACTCACTTTCTTAGATAAAAATCAAAACCAAACAGATATTAAGATATATCCGGGAGAAATGGTATATTTAAAAGCGCCTAGCGGGACAGGAAAAACAACCATCGCAAAAATAATTATGGGTTTGATACCTGCAAATAATTTAAATATGGAAATTTCGGGTTATAAAATAAATGAAAAAACGTCAACTCATTTTTACAAAAGAAAAATTTGGGGGAAAGCATCCGGATTGGTTTTTCAACACGCAGATGAAGCTCTAAATCGAAAATCCACGGTAATGGAAACATTTAAAGGATTGCCATTAAAGAGAAAAGATAGAATATCAAATCTGAAGAATCAATTTAACCATCTATTTATTAAAGAATCCCAGGATAAGTCCTTTTTAAAAAAACAAACCACCTTCCTTAGCGGTGGCCAGAAACAACGCCTGAATATATTGCGAACAGTTATCCTGAATACAAAACTGCTTATTTTGGATGAACCCCTCAATGGCCTGGATTTTGAAAGTATCAAAGTTGTTTTACAGATGTTTATGGAACGGCAGCAAGCAGGTACAGGTATTTTACTAATCTCACATAATGAAGAAATATTCGGGAAGATTGTCCCGGAAGATAAGATATATTATCTTCAATCGGAAATTCTATAAACTCGGTTTTTAGATTACTGATTGAACATGGATTAAACACCACATCTGAGACGAACTGACAGTCTAACTTTTTATCTAATCCTTGGGGATACGAGTTGTAGTTTTATATATATTTTTAAACATGAGATGAATAGGAAAATCTAAACGCAGAGACCGCAGAGAAAAAAAGGTTATGAAAATCAAAAATGGTGCAGATAATTAAAACTAAAAAGGGTATCCTCAGAAAACCAAATTAATAAATTATATAAATTTAGATTCCGGCTAAAGGCCTACCGGAATGACAATTGAGTTATTCCAAATTGTTATAGCGTTTAATTATGCTATTATTTTAAACAGAAGGATGCAACCCGCGCATGCTTAATCTCAATATTTTGCCAGACGTTTCCCGTCACATAGGGTTCTTTATCTAACCACTTTCCTTTTAGATCATCTAATGAATCAAAGTCACACACAATCATAGAACCGATCATTTTTTCATTTTCATTTAAAATAGCCGTAGCATATAAGATGCTGCCGGTATTATACATCTCTTTCCCTGCTTTCAGATGTTCCTCCCGTACTGCCAATCGCCGGTCTGGAGCGTCTTCATCAGTCCCATCGTAAGCTAATACAATAAACTTCATCACAGCCTTTTTTAAAATGATCTTTTATATCTCGATTAAATAATATTTATTTGAATCGTATCAATGTGGAAAAAGATAGAAACAAAAAAAGCGCTTAACGCGCTTTTTACTAAACTTCTAAAACTTCTTTTTCTTTCTGAACAACAAGATTATCTATATTTTTGATATGTTCATCGGTCATATTCTGAACTTCTTCAAGCGCTACGCTTAATTCATCTTCAGAAATTTCATGATTTTTTTCGAGTTTTTTCAGGTGGTCATTCACATCACGACGGACATTCCGTATAGCAATTTTTCCATCCTCACCAAATCGATGAACCAATTTCACCAAATCCTTACGACGTTCTTCGCTTAATTGAGGAATGGGAATACGAATAATATTTCCATCATTACTGGGATTTAAGCCCAAATCGGCTTTTTGAATCTCTTTCTCAATTACAGAAAGTAAATTTTTCTCCCATGGCTGCACAACCAACATACGGGGTTCCGGCACTGAGACAGATCCGACTTGATTAAGCGGTACTTTTTGTCCGTAATAATCGACCTTTACCGTATCTAACAAAGTAGGTGTTGCACGGCCGGTACGAATCTTTGAAAACTCTTCTTTAACAGCATGAATAGCCCCATTCATCCGATGTTGAGCATCTGATTTCAATTCTTTAATTCCCATAAATTACCCCTGTACTTTAGTTCCGATTGCCTTACCTAAAACGATATTTTTTAAATTATCAGCAGTATTGAAATTAAAAACAATAATTGGTAATTGACTATCATTAGC
>JAUVIB010000059.1 GCA_030592985.1 Calditrichaceae bacterium
CTGAAATTCAGGATGCTTGCTGAGAAGTTGAATAAATTTTTGTCCTACACTACCGGTTGCACCTATAATTCCCACAGGGATTTTATTTTTATCCATCTGTAAACTCTACCTTTTCTGTTGTTTTTGCGTTTATATGATATCTATTATCTTGTCGGTAAATCGAGAAAAATGTTTCATTTTTTTAATAGTGTAGATGAACTGTATATAAAAAATATCATAAATCTCTAATCGGTGTTCTTAAAGTGATTTGAATAAATCAGCAATAAATTGTAGCGGAAGTTCTAAAAAAATCTATTGTTAGAATCAGACAAGCTGTTATTTTTTCAAAGATATAACCGTTACTCCGCTATCCCCTTCTCCCCACCTACCAAGCCTATAGTTATTAATAAAATCCATACTGCTAAGATATTTATGAACTGTATTTTTTAAAGCGCCACTTCCTTTCCCATGAATGATACGAATTTCATCCCATGTACTCGCTCGCGCATAATCTAAATAGCGTTCTAATTCACGCAAAGCTTCATCAGCTGTAAGACCTCTTAAATCCAACTCATCGGCGATATTAAAAGTCCCCTCGGTATTTTGTAAACCCGGTGTATCTACCCGTTTTTCTTTTTTTCTATTCCCTTTTATCAACTCAATATCGTCGGCAGATACAACTATACGAAATCCATTTCGTTCTATCTCCACTTCATTACGATTTTTAAATATGGAAATAATTTTCCCTGTTACATTATAGCGCAATGACTTTACCAAATCCTCTTTCTCTAAAATATTTATAATTTCACTATTACCGGTAACTAAAGAATTTTCATGAATATTCATCAATTCTTTTTTCCTATCATCAATACGCTTCCTTGCTTTGGTTACAACCGTCTTATCCGCTTGCGATTCTTTTATTTCCCTTATAGTACTTTCAAGCAGCTTATTGGTATTGTTTAATATTTCATTTGCTTTTTCTTTGGCCTCTTGTTCATACTCTGTTTTTCTTTTAGAGAAGTCATCCATTTTATTTTTGTATAATTTTATAAGGCTTTCCAGTTCCGATTCTTTAATTGAAAGTTTATCGGATAATTCATAATATTTCCGGCTCTTTTTTTCAATATCCCGCAATAAAGTATCCATGTTAAACGATTCATCCCCGGCAATTTTTATGGCATTCTCAATTATGTCCGGATCAACACCAAGCCGGTTGCAAATCTCAAAAGTATAACTTGAACCAGGGATACCGGCTTCAAGCCTGAACTGGGGTTTTAATGTGTCAAGATCAAACTGCATTGCTGCATTCTCAATGCCATAATTTTCACTGGCAAAGGTTTTTAAGCGATTTTGATGGGTAGTAACAATTGTTACAATTTCAGGTAGATTAAGTCTTCTTAAAATTGCCATTGACAATGCTGCACCGCCGGATGGTTCCGTCCCACTGCCGATTTCGTCAATTAGTACCAAACTATTTTCATTTACTTCCGAAATAATTTCATTAATAGAGCGAATATGTGAAGAAAATGTACTTAAGTCTTCTTCAATGGATTGTTCATCACCAATTACCGTAAAAATGGCCTTGCAAAGTGGCATCTTTGTCCCCTCATTAACAGGGATATGAAAGCCGCATTGAAAAAGTAATTGGAGTAAGCCTATTGTTTTTAGAGTTACAGTTTTTCCACCGGCATTAGGACCGGAAATCAGGAGAATGTTATTCTCTTTTCCGATTGTTACGGTAAGCGGTACAGTAGAATCCGGGTGCATTTTCAACAAAAGTGGATGCTTTGCCCCTGTAAAATCCCAGAAAAATTGCTCATTTATTTGTGGAGGGATACCATTTATTTCATTAGAATAATCTGCTTTTGCCTGCAATGAATCGACAATACTCAGCAGTCGGTAATTTTCAAGCAATCCATCCTGTGCATCTTTTACAAGTATTGCCAATTTACGCAATATTTTCACAATCTCTTTTTTTTCTTCTGAAAGAAGTTTTTGCACCTGATTATTCAATTCAACAATTGGCATCGGTTCAACAAAATATGTAGCGCCCGACCCCGACTGACCATGAACAATTCCGGGAACTTTCGAGACCGAAAATTCACGTACAGGCAACGCAAAGCGACCATCCCGAAGAGTGATGTATTCTTCTTGTAAATCATCCGCATTTTTTTTCATAATCCGGTGTAATTTTATATGGATTTCATTGTTTAATTTATGAATATTGCTGCGAATCATCTTTAGTTCTTTAGAGGCATTATCGAAAATTTTCCCCGAAGGCTCAACAGTATATCTAATTTGATTTAGTAACTGATTTTGTTCATGCAAGCGATCAGTGATTTTTTTTGCTGCCGCATATTTGTCCTTAAATTTTGAAAAAAAGGATTTTATGTCAATAGCTGTTTCAATAATATTTTGTACCCGTTGTAACTCATCCGGTTTTAAATAGCTGTCTTCAGGAATAAGACGATTAATAAAAACCCGAATATCAATAAAATCAGTAAGCGGCAAACGCCCGAAAGAAAGAATTATCTCTTTAACATCAGTAATTCGTTCAAATTCTGTTTGCAAATTATACTTATCGGAAAATGGTACGCTATTTTTTATTTTTTCTTTGCCTGCATTGGAAATGCACTTTCCGGCAATATACTGTATAATTTTATCAAATTCTAAAACGGTTTTATTTTTATCAAATTTATGCATAGGCTACTTAAAAAGTTGTTTTGCTGTTGAATCTGCTTTACCCATCCCATCTATCAGCTTATCTTCAATATTAAAATTGGTAGGAGCAATGCCTAAAATAAAATTATAAAGTGTCTCAATAAGTGATTTAATAGGTGAATATAAAAGACTATTTTCAATTCCTGCTTTTTCCATAATAAAACTAGAAAAGGGGATTAGATCAATCAGGGTAAAAAGAATTCCTATAATAAAAAGACCTTTCCCCAATCCAAAAAATGCTCCGGTAATACGATTAATTGGCTGTAAAAAGGTAAAAGTAACCATCTTATTCAGCAATTTTGCCAGGATCCTGGCCACAATGGTTACAATAATAAATATTAGGGAGAATGAAATTATTTTTAAGATAGAAACATTGATATCATGAAATATCGTCTGTAAAAAAAAACTTAATTCCTCATGATAAAATGTGGCAAGAATAAAACCAAGGATAAGCGAGACCAAAATCATGAGCTCATTTATAAGCCCGCGAAAAAGGCCGCGAATAGTGAAATAGATTAGAATAATTAAAAAGAATATATCAAAATAATTCATGTAAATTATTTAGGAGAGTTTGTCATGTACGATAGATTGCACCGTTTTTCCGTCTGCTTTCCCCTTTAATTCTGCCATTAACGGCCCCATAACCTTTCCAATTTCTTTTATCGACTCCACACCGGTTTTGGCTATGATTGCGTCAACAACTTTTATGATTTCATCTTCAGACATCTGCTTAGGCAGATAGCGTTGAATATAGGTAATTTCTTTTTCTTCTTTATCAACAAGATCCTGGCGGTTGCCTTTTTTAAACATTAAAATAGAATCATTACGTTTTTTTACGGCATTTGTTAATACCTTTGTAAAATCTTCATCTTCAAGCTCCCGCCTCAGACTAATTTTTTCGTTTTTCGCTTGAGCTAAAACCGTTCGTAATGTATTAACTTCTTCCTTACGGCCGGCTTTCATTGCACTGATAACATCTTCTTTTATTTTCAGCTCAAGTACAGACATAATAAAAATACCTGTTGATTAACGATTTAATTCATACATCAATTTGCGCATTTTACGGCGTGCCTGGTTAAGACGCCTTTTCCGTTGTTCACTGGGTTTTTCAAAATGTTGATGACGTTTAATATCAGCCATTAAACCTGATTTTTCACATGCTTTGGTAAATCTTTTAAATGCTTTTTCAAATGGTTCATTATCACGAATTTTAATAGTGATCATATTTTCCTTTGAACTCCTTCCAATTATTAATATGAGTATTTATCCGGATTCAGCAGCATATCTATTTCATAGTTTGCAGACTGCCTCCAGTTGCTGTTTTTTGCAGCTAATTTATAGTGTTTAATTGCTTTTTGACTTTGTCCTGTTTTTTTATAAACATCACCTAAATAAAAATTACTGCTTGCTTTAATCATACTGCTTCGAGTTGTCTTGATAGAATTCAACAACGCGGACTCAGCTTGTTTATATTTTTTTAAAGGAATCAAAACCGTACCAAGACGATAATAATAACTTCCTTTTTTAATCGTCTTTTTCTCATATTTAATAGCATTGTTAAAAGCATCAGCAGATAATGAATATTGTTTTAATTGCTTATACGTTAAACCCAAAATATTATAGGCAAAAACGTATTTTTTCTTAATTTCAACAGACTTGGTAAGGAATGGAACAGCTTGCTTAAACTTTTTTTGATCATAATAGACTTTTCCCAATCCAAAATTAGCTTTATATGATTTTTCATTAAAAGCCAGAACAGCATTATAGGAATTAATTGCATCAGAATAACGTTCAGATTCAGCTTGCAAATTTCCTAATGATGTATATGCTACTTCAAATTTCGAATCGACATCAATTGCTTTTTTAAATGCTTTTTCCGCTTCAGAAAAATTATCAATTTTCTTATAGCAATATCCCAGCATGTAATATGCCTTGGGAAATTGATTGTCTGCATTTATTGCTTCCTTAAATTTAGGAATGGCTTCTTGATACTTTTTATTAGCAGCTAAGTTACGACCTTCATTATATGGCTGCCCCGCTTCCGGTTTCATGGCTTTTTGCTGGCCAAAACTTAAAGTAAAACCAAACGCCAATAACAATAAGATGATTTGTACTCTTTTCACAAAAATACCTCCACGTTTATTATTTCAAAACACTTTTGAATTTTTAATATAATAATTTATTTACAATCTATCAAGTATGATTATTTTTAAGAGCTTAATATTTTTAAATTATTTAGCTCTTTCGAGATATTTTCCATCTCTGGTATCTATCCTTATAGTCTCTCCTTCTTCCATAAACGGAGGAATTTGCACTTTTAATCCCGTTTCGAGTGTTGCCGGTTTATAGGAAGAAGATACGGTAGCAGTTTTAAGGTTTGGGTCTGTCTGGGTTACTTTCAGGTCTACACTTAATGGTAATTCTAAACCGATTGCTTTTCCTTGATAAAAGCTCACATCAACTTTAATATTAGGCAATAAATAATAGACATCATCTCCGATAAACTCTGCATAGAGTGGAAATTGCTCATAAGTTTTACTATCCATAAAGTAGTAAGCATCATCATCATTATACAAAAACTCCATTTTCCTGGTTTCAAGATCTGCTTTAATGACGGCCTCTTCCGGGCGAAATCGTTTTTCAGCATTTGATCCGGTGGTCAGACTCTTCATCTTTGTCTGGAAAAATGCAGGACCTTTACCTGGAGTAACATGCATAACATCCGTTAACACATATAAATCATTATTGAATTCAATAATATTCCCTTTTCTCAATTGAACTGCCTTAAGTTTCATCTATTTCTCCTCATATTTTCTTCAAATTTTTCCATATCGATATAAAATTGATATTCTTTAGATTTTTCTTTAACATATTTTTTATATTTTCTTGAAAATAATGCTTTTTTTAATCCACTCTCCAAAGGTAATACCTGCTTATCCGGCTGCCATTTAAGTGCCTTTCCGGTTTTTACATATTTAAGAGCTCCCCATTCGCAGGCCCAGGCAACCATATTTAAAGGATATTTTTTTAAATCACGAACCAAAGCATCTAATTTCGCCTGTGTATCAGGATTAATATAGTAAAATGCTTTTGAATAAATGATAGCGTTATGAAGATATTCAGGTACATTTACAACTCCTGATAATTTTAAGCGCCACGCTGTTAAAGCCAATATCTCAGCTGACTGCCGGGAAAGTCCCAACCCGGGGAACTTTTGTCCCGGTAGCTGGGGCTTTCCTTTAGTAAATTGCTTATACGGATTCTGCATAAGCATCCATTCGATGATCAGCATTTCATATTTCTTACCATTTATCTCACAATCAAACGGTAATTCAATATCTATAACATCTTTTCTTAAAACAACATCGATAATTTGATTTTTCGGATCAATTTTTTTATCGTAAAGTACTAACCGATGGACATAAGGGTCATTAGTATCAACCTTAAATACAACATTATTGAACCCTTTTTCCTGAAGTACTTTTAGTATACCATACTTCCTTAAGGCAATCTCTATTCCCGCTTTACTATAAAATCCCAGAAAAAAATCAGAGCCCCGTTTACTAATATTAAGACTAAATAAGTTTTCTTCCAAACTTAAGCTTTCATCCTCTGACTTTTTTTGCAGATTCAATGTTGTTAGTCGTTTGGCCGTTAGCCATGATTTTTTTGGTATTATTAGAGAATTCATTTTTTACTTTTTTAGACAATGGGCAATAAAATCATAATATATTTCCCAGCTATCTTGCCCGTACCCGCCCCCGGCAACAATAATAATTGGGATTTTTCTTTCTATAATTTTATTATAAACGTATAAATTGCGTTTTAATAATCCCTCTCTCGACAATTTCATATCGGCAAGAGTATCTTTTTCATAGGGATCAGATCCCGCAATGTAAAATATTGCATCCGGTTGAAAATTTAAACAAGAATCTGATAATTCTTTTTCTAAAATGGACAAATAAATTTCATCATCACAATTCAAAGGAAGTAAAATATCTTTATTTTGCATACGTTCAATTTCAACCCAGGTTTCTGCATGCATTGAAAACGTAAAAATATCCCGGTCTTCCTTAAAATAGAGAAGGTTTCCATTACCCTGATGGTAATCAAGATCAATAATCATAAACTTTTTTGCACGATGCAGATAACGGAACTTTTCAATGGCAATTGCAACATCATTTAACAAGCAAAAGCCTTCTGCCTTATCAGGATGTGCATGATGAAACCCACCGCCAAGATTAAAAACAGGTACATTCCATTTTAAAGCGTAGGCTGTTGCCAGTAAGGTACCACCTGTAACAGATCGATAATATTCTAGAATAGAATTATATATCAAATCATTTGTATCTAAGTACAAAACTTCGTTCACATATTGCGGATTTTTAATTTTCTCAAGATACTCATCCGTATGAACAAGTTTTAAATCATCGTAAGAACACATATCAGGACGTAGAATCTTCTGCGTTTTCAACAAATGATTAGCAACCAATTCGTCATGAATTTTTTTATATTTCATTATATCAAAAGCCGCGTAATCGCCTGTGGATGAGAGTCCGTAAATATAATCTGAAGAGTAAACAACTCTTGGTTTTTTGCGTTTAATTATATTCTTAATCATCCAATTTCACCCGCTAAATTTTGAATGAAATTACTGTAAATCACCTTTGGCTCAGTAGAATAGGTCAATATTTTCATCAATTTCACATAGGCTGCTTCAATCGTCATGTTTTTGATATTCGATACACACAAATCCAGTGCTTTTTTACCGGATTCATATAGATTCAAATTAATCGATCCAAAAATTGAATGGCTTGCCATAAAAACAGCTTTGTCTTTTTCAACAGCTTTTCTAATTAAAGGCAGCCAATCAGGAACGCTTGTTGGGAAATTCCCCGCCCCATACCCCACAAAAATAAATGCTTTCAAATTATCATTCAATAAAGGCAGAAATAGGTCAGGATCTAACGCCGGATGGATGTAGATAACCATAACTTCCGGAGAAAATCCTGGAATAAATTGAAAAGGTCTGTCCGTGGAAAAAAAATATTTTTCATTTAATTGAATATCCAATCCAATGTTGCCAAGCATCGGATAATTGGGAGAATCAAACGCATCATAACTACGATTACTGATTTTTATGCTTCGATTTCCGCGAAGAATACGTTGGCCAAAAACTATAACGACTTCATTAACCGGCATGGTGGCTAATTCAATGGCGTCAATCAGATTTGAACGCGCATCCGTTCTTAATTTTGCCAAAGGACGCTGAGCCCCGGTTAGTATTACCGGTTTTTTCAAGTTCAACAAGGAATAAGACAAAGCCGAAGCTGTATATGCCATCGTATCCGTTCCATGTATAATAACAAAACCATCATAATTATCCATTTTACCATCTATGATGGCCGACAAACAATCCCACTCTTTCGAACATATATTCGAGCTATCCACATTAAACGGTATTTCAACTTCAATATCAGCAATTGATTTAATCTCTGGAACTTTAGTAAGTATTTGCTCCTGAAGATTTCCCGGAGCCAGCATTTGGCTTGGCTCAACAGGAACCATTCCAAAGGTACCACCGGTATGTATTAAGAGGATTTTTTTCATAATAAAACAAAAAGGGCGCATTTGATAAGAATAAATCAAAGCGCCCTAAATTCTCACTAATTTTACTTATTTTTTTCTCTAAGAGCTTCCTGTGCTGCAGCCAGTCTGGCGATCGGTACACGATATGGAGAACAACTTACATAATTCATCCCTGCTCTGTGACAAAAGGCAACAGATTTAGGATCACCGCCATGCTCACCACAAATACCAATTTTAAGATTTGGCTTTGTGCTTCTACCCTTTTCAATAGCTATCTCAACTAATTGACCGACCCCTTCTTGATCTAAAGTTTGAAATGGATCTTCTTCGAGAATGCCTCTGTCATAATATTCCGCCAAAAATTTACCGGCATCATCACGGCTGTAACCAAAAGTGAGCTGTGTTAAATCATTAGTTCCAAATGAGAAAAATTCAGCTTCTTCTGCAACTTTATCAGCAGTAAGGGCCGCGCGGGGAATTTCGATCATCGTACCAACCATATAATCTACCTTTACACCCATCTCTTTTTGAACTTCTTCGGCAACTCTGACTACAATTGTTTTTTGATTAGTTAACTCATTTTTTGTACCAATGAGTGGAATCATGATTTCCGGATAAACTTTTACACCTTCCTTAGTCAATTGACAAGCAGCTTCCATGATGGCTCTGGCCTGCATTTCGGTGATCTCCGGATAGGTAACGCCGAGACGACATCCTCTGTGTCCCAACATGGGATTAAATTCATGTAGCGAGTCAACTTTTGCTTTTACCTCTTCAAGGGAAATCCCCATCTCATCCGCCATAACTTGCTGATTTTCATCTTCATGCGGCAGAAATTCATGCAAAGGCGGATCCAATGTTCTGATCGTTACGGGAAGATCATGCATCGCTTTGAAGATACCATAAAAATCATCGCGCTGATGCTTTAAGAGTTTAGCAAGCGCCGTTCTTCTGCCAGCTTCATCATCTGCAAGGATCATTTCACGAACAGCTTTGATTCGATCGCCTTCAAAAAACATGTGTTCCGTTCGGCAGAGTCCAATACCTTCGGCGCCAAAATTACGGGCAACAGTCGAATCATGCGGTGTATCGGAGTTGGTACGTACATTAAGCTTTCTTGCTTCGTCAGCCCAGCCCATTAAAGTACCAAAATCACCTGATAATTCAGACTCTATAGTAGGCACTTTACCTTCAATAACTTCACCTTTTGATCCATCTAATGAAATCCAGTCACCCTCTTTATAGACATTGTTTCCGACGGTCATTGTTTTTGCTTTATAATTGATTTTTAAATCACCGCAACCGGCAACACAGCAAGTTCCCATTCCACGAGCTACAACAGCAGCGTGGGAAGTCATACCGCCGCGGGCAGTTAAAATACCGCGGGCCACATTCATTCCACCGATATCTTCGGGTGATGTTTCGGTTCTTACCAATAGAACATCCTCTCCTCGAGCCGCCCACTCTTCAGCCTCATCGGCATGAAAAACAATACGTCCTGTAGCAGCGCCGGGAGAAGCAGGTAAACCAGTAGTAATAACTTTTTTATCTGCTTTTGGATCAAACATAGGATGAAGAAGCTGATCTAAAGATTCCGGATCAACTCTCAATATGGCCGTATCTTTATCAATCATACCTTCAGCAACCATTTCTACGGCAATTTTAACAGCGGCAGCAGCAGTCCGCTTACCACTTCTTGTTTGTAGCATCCAAAGTTTACCCTGTTCAATTGTAAACTCGATATCCTGCATATCTTTATAATGATCTTCGAGATTCTTATAAATAGTTACTAATTCTTTATAAGGCCCGGACATAACTTCCTCTAAAGTTTCTTGGGAAGGATCACTTTTTGTTGAATCATTAATCGGCTGAGGTGTACGGACACCGGCAACCACATCTTCACCTTGAGCATTAATTAAATATTCACCGTAAAATTGTCCGTTTCCTGTGGCCGGGTCACGCGTAAAAGCAACACCGGTTGCACAATCATCACCCATGTTACCAAAAACCATTGCCTGAACATTAACCGCTGTTCCCCAATGAGCCGGGATATTATTTAATTTGCGATAGGTTTTTGCCTGTTGATTATTCCATGAACCGAACACAGCGCTAACAGAACCCCATAATTGTTCCCATGGATCAGTCGGAAAATCAAGCCCTGTACGTTTTTTAATTTCAGATTTAAACAGAGAAACCATTTCTTTTAAATCATCAGCTGTCAAATCTGTATCAAGTTCAACACCGCGTTTTTCTTTAATAGAATGGATTATAATTTCAAATGGATCTTCTTCTTCTTTCGATTCCGGCTTCATACCCATCACAACATTACCATACATTTGGATAAAGCGACGATATGAATCCCAACCAAAACGCTCATTACCGGACTTCTCAATAATCCCCTTAACCGTTGTTTCGTTTAAACCAAGATTAAGCACGGTATCCATCATTCCGGGCATGGAAGCAGGGGCACCGGAACGAACAGATAATAATAGCGAATTTTCTGTATCTCCGAATTTCTTACCCATTATTTTTTCAATAATGCTAACGCCTTCTTTAACTTGGTCTACAACATCATCAGAATATTTACCATCACTTTTATAAAAATCACTACAAACTGCTGTGGAAATTGTGAATCCTGCCGGAACGGGAATGTCCAAACCTGACATCTCTGCCAAATTTGCACCTTTACCGCCAAGCAATTCTTTCATATCGGCTTTACCATCGGCTTTACCACCGCCAAAATGGTATACATACTTTGCAGCCATTACCTACCTCCGTTTTCTATCTTTATTTTTAACCATTTCTTAAATAATTTAATCTCGAAATATACATTTACACATAGTAGATGTCAAGAAAATCGAACTAAAAACTAATGAAATTATTTGCTATTCAATTTTATTGTAAAGGAATTTCTCTATTACACTAAAGGCAGGGATTCATCGTTTGATTATGAATATGGGTCTCCTAAAGTCCAAGAGAAGTTAACTCCATGGTTAAAAGAGGAGAAAATCATAAACCGCGAAAATATTATTACGGATTTTGATCAGATTATAAATGCCCAATTGGGATTATTCTGTGGAAAAAATATAGGGAAACAACTAATAAAAATTAACTAATCCAATTAATGGGAAAAAAAATATTCCTTATTCGTCCACTATTGACAATAAAATTTACCAAAGGAAAGACAATATATCCATCTTTTTATTTAATTTAAAAAAATATTTATTTTCAGTTTATTTTTAGAAAGAATTATTGTATATTTCGATTTGGGATAAATACAATATTTATGAATTAAAATTCAATATTTTGTCATTTTTTTTTATTCCTATATTGACTTTAATTATCAAAAATATGAACTTGGATTAGTTGGTATTTACAACTGTGGATAAATTGTGGATAAGCTGCCACTATTCACAAAAAATTATTTACAAAAAAGTGTACTTTGTCCAACAACTTAGATTCAATTATCCTTAACATCAATAAAATTATATAATTATGGGCTTTTTTCTGACTCACAATAATATTTGTTTTTGATAGTTAAGTTGTGATTTTTATTTAAGTTAAAAATAATTAATGTGGAAAATCAATTACTTTTATTAACGAGGAATTCTTAAATGGCGATCGAACCCGCACAGAAACTGGCTTCACCACAGGCGGTATGGGAAAATGTACTGGAAATAATAAAAGAGAATATTAATATCCGCAGTTTCGAGACTTGGTTTGCCCCAATTGAGATAATAGATATTAATGATAATTCCATTAAAATTTCAGTTCCCGATGGTTTCTTTTTTGAGTGGATCGACAAACATTATAACAAACTTATTCAAAACGCTCTTTTGCAAACTCTGGGCGAAACAAAAAAAATTGATTATATCATAGACAACAAAAGTAAAAACGACTCTCCCTATCAAAAGACCGATTGGCAGCAACCCGAACGTAATATTCAAAACTTACAAAATATCCCTTCAGATGAAATTAATTCTCCCTATTATACAAGATTAAACGATAATTACCGATTTGAGAATTTTATAATTGGGGATAGTAATCATTTCGCTTATGCTGCAGCGAAAGCAGTAAGCGACTCTCCCGGGAAAACAGATTATAATCCTCTTATTATTTATGGGGGAACCGGCTTGGGAAA
>JAUVIB010000153.1 GCA_030592985.1 Calditrichaceae bacterium
ATACTCTTTTCCATTTTGGCTATTAATATCTGTGTGTTTTTTAAATGATTTTAGAATATTATTTATTGATTTAAAAGTAATTATACTTTTATTAAATGGAATCCCATATGATTTTTCATTAAATTATTTTAAGATTAAACGGAATTAGTGCATGAAAATTTTATCAACAAACAGTACAATCGGTGTTATCGCTCCGGGATTTCAACCGGATCAAACGAAACTCGGAAATGGTATCCGTTATCTAAAGAATAAAGGCTTCCGGATAAAACATGGCAAATCATTAACGGCTAAACACGGTTACTTTGCCGGTAGTGACGATTTACGCATTGAAGATATTCATACGATGTTTGAGGACGATGAAGTTGACGCTATTATCTGCGCCCGCGGTGGATGGGGTTGTTTACGGCTTCTTGATAAAATCGACTATGACCTGATTAAGAAAAATAAAAAAATATTGATAGGGTACTCAGACATTACTTCTCTGCAGCTTGCGTTATTGAAAAAAATAACTCTACCTTCTCTATCAGGACCAATGGTCGCTATTGAAATGGCGAAAAAGATGGATAGTTTTACGGAAAAATATTTTTGGAATCAACTCTTGTCTGAGAATGAAACCCTATTACTATCTCTAAGTGAGAACAGAATTGATACTTTAATAGCAGGGAAAGCAAAAGGAACACTCATCGGCGGCTGTCTTTCCATGATAAGCGCTCAATTGGCAACTCCTTATTCACCCAATTATGATGGTGCAATACTTTTTCTTGAAGATATCAACGAACCTCTCTATAAAATTGACCGCTACCTTTCACAGTTACGCCTTTCCGGGATATTTAAGGCTATTAATGGGCTGATTATCGGAAATTTTATTAATTGCGGTGATAATCAAAAAAATTTAAACGAACTTTTTTTTGAGTATCTTTCAGGTATGGATATTCCGGTTATTATCAATTTCCCATATGGACATAGCGTAAAAAAAATTAGTCTTCCGATCGGTACTGAGTGTACTATTAACACCAAAAATTCTATCATCCAAATTAACAGTTGTTATTCAAAACAGGGTGTTTCCTAAATCCACAGCTATTCTCATTACCTAAAAATAATAGAATTTTATCAAAAATTCGTAATTATTATCGAAATCTGCACAGTTTGGGCTTCATAAATTAAATATTATCAATTATTTTACAGAATTATGCTCTTGAAATGAAAAATATTCCCTTCCATATGGTTATTCAGATTGACTAACTATGATTATTTTGTTAACTTCACTATTTTTAAGGTATTAACACTGATTGCGATATACTATTAAACATCGATTAAAGAAATACTCTAATCTTCACTTTTGATTTTTTCTGCAGGAGCAATTAATGGGATTTTCATTTTTAAACTTTTTTTCATCCGACATTGGTATTGACTTGGGAACAGCTAACACACTTATATATGTTAAAGGTCGTGGAATTGTAGTAAACGAACCATCAATTATTGCGTTGGAAGAAAATTCCGATAAAGTGATAGCAGTTGGTGACGAAGCGCGGCAAATGCTGGGTAGAACACACCAGGATATCGTTACAATCCGTCCTCTGAAGGATGGAGTTATTGCAGATTTTGAAGCCAATGAAATTATGATTCGCGAATTTATTAAGAAAGCTAATATTAACAGAATGATGCTGGGTAAAATCGTAGTCTGCGTTCCTTCCGGAATAACCGAAGTTGAGAAACGTGCTGTTCGCGATTCAGCAGAACGAGCCGGCGGACGAGAAGCACATCTTGTGGCTGAAGCAATGGCATCTGCTATCGGCGTAGGTTTAGACATACAGGAACCAATTGGTAATATGATCGTCGATATTGGCGGTGGCACTGCTGAAATAGCGGTCATCTCTTTAAACGGCATTGTACACCATACATCCATTCGAGTGGGCGGCGATGAGATGAATCAGGCTATTATCCACTATTTTAAGAAAAATTACAATTTACTCATCGGAGAAAAATCGGCTGAAAATTTAAAATGTGATATCGGTTCAGCCGCTCCCCTTGAAGAAGAATTAGTAACAGAAGTGAAAGGCCGTGATCTGGTGGATGGTATTCCTAAAACGATTGAAGTAACTTCCGAACAAATACGCAGTGCCCTAAACGACTCAATTATGACCATAGTAGATGCAATTAAGCTTTCATTAGAACGTACACCTCCGGAATTGGCGTCAGATATTCTCGACAGAGGTATCATCCTTACCGGCGGTGGTGCATTGCTTATGAATCTCGATGTCCGTATAAGGGAAGAAACTTCAATGCCTATTCATGTTGCTGAAGATCCATTAACCTGTGTAGCGAGAGGTTGCGGTACTATCCTGGATAATCTGGATCGTTTTGAAAAAGTACTGTTAAAACAAAGACGATCTGGTTAATTCTATCTAAAACCTTGAAATTTGCATAATGGATATTGATAAAATAATTGGAACAAAAAAGCGAATCGCTCTGCAAATATTTAGAAACTCTGATAGCTTTTGACATCCTCCCGATGCATTGGGATGTACCACTCATCTTTCACCTGCGGCAAAAGAGTACCCCCTTCTTCCGTATAAAAGCCTTTAGAAAAGGGGGACTTAAATAAATTGGAATTATTGCTGGTTTACACAAACATTAAAATTCTTATACTATTAAATATGTTAATAACCCTCAAAATATAAAAGAGACACGTGAAGGAATTTTTAAATTATTTAACCCGTTTCAGGGAATCTCTTCTCTTATTTATACTGGTAACTATCTCATTTGTTTTTATGACAACAACTGATTCAGCGATCCATGACGGCCTGCAATCTACAAATCTATTTATCATTGGCTCAATTCAAAAAAAAATAAGCTCTATTGGTGATTATGCAGACCTACTGGATGAAAATATTGCCTTAAAATTAAAAAATACTCAACTTTCTTATGAAAACTACACATTCCAGGATGCTTTACTTGAGAATATTCGTTTAAAAAAATTATTGCAATTTAAGTATGAATTGGATGCAGAAATCATACCGGCAAAAGTAATCGGATTTAGTCCGACCGGTGTTGTTACCGGTATTCTTCTATCAACAGAAGATTATAAAAAAGTCTCTGTTAATTCTGCTGTTATTACTACCGATGGTTTAGTTGGGAAGATTGTTAAAATGGCCGGGCCATACGCTGTATGTCAGATATTATTTGACGCCAACAGCCGGGTTAGTGTTCGAATTCAAAGAAATCGCGAATTGGGAATTCTCGCTTCGGACGGCAACAATTCGCTATTTTTAAATAATATCTCCAATACTATTAAAGTTCTTCCGGGAGATGTGCTTTATACTTCAGGATTCAGTCGGATTTTCCCTCCGAATATTAAAGTAGGTGTTATAACTTCTGTGGAAGTAAATGAAGAACGCTTATTCCAAAATATTTCTATTTCTTCAACAGTGAACTTTAACAGCTTAGAAGAAGTTTTTATTATACAAGTACAGGAAATAAATGAATAGTGATTCAAAATATGCGATTTTCCTAATAATCGTTTTTGGGATTGCAAGCGTAGTTCTTCAAACTACACTTAGTCCTGTTATCGAAATAAATGGTTGGCATCCTGATTTCGTACTCATTATCGTACTACTTATTGGTAAACGATTCGATTCTGTTACAGGTTCTCTATCAGGATTTTTTCTTGGGATATTACAAGATTCACTTTCTCCCCTGCCATTTGGGATTTCAGCTTTGTCAAAATCTATTATCGGATATGCTGCAGGCAAAACTAAGCGTTTTCACTTTGAAGGGATCATTAATTATTTATGGATTCTATTTCTCATTTTCCTAAATGAGCTGATTTTTTATTACTTTTTTCAATTTAAAAGCCTGTTATCGTTTGATACACTGATATTCTCAAGAGTATTTCCTAACACGCTTTATACTACATTAATTCTATTTTTCACTATGATTTTCATAGGTAAGTATTTTAACGAAGATAAATAATGGATTTCAGTAAATCATCGCTTGCTATTAAACGTTGGATATATACCTCCTTAATTCTCCTATTCTTTATTATCTTGATTTTTGGGTTTATACAACTTCAGGTATCCAACAAAGATGTATATGTTTTAAAATCACTCAATAATAGTATAAGAAAATCGCAACTTTATGCTGTTCGAGGACTGATATTTGATAGCAAAGGAAAAATAGTCGTTGACAACCGCCCTTCTTTTTCTTTAGCGATTATTCCCCGTGTAGCTAAACCATATACTATTAAGGATATTTGCAATCGATTTCATTTGGATTATACTAAAGTTAAGCAGGAACTAAAAAAAACTTTTGGTTTTCGTCCTATTGTGGTGGCAAGGGATATAAGCCAGGAATCTGTGATCTGGTTAGAAGAAAACCGTCTGAATCTTCCGGGTATAATTAATGTTATTGAACCAAAACGTTATTATGCCCCCGGTGTTAAATCTCCTCATATTTTCGGCTATGTAGGTGAAGTTACCCAAAATGAACAAAAACAGAATCCGGAATATGAACAGGGTGATCTTATCGGAAAAAAAGGCCTGGAGAAAAAATATGACATGCGGCTTCGGGGAAGCAAAGGAGTAAAGTTTCTTACTGTTGACGCTTCCGGAAGAGAATTGGGAAAACTCGATATCAATCGTGATATCCCACCGGTACATGGTAATGACTTGCAACTATGCTTGGATTATGAACAACAAGCATTTGCTGAATCCCTGATGACGGAGATTAACGGCGCTTTGGTTGCGGTCGATACTAAAACCGGCGGCATTTTAGCTCTTGTAAGCAAACCTGATTATGATCCCCGCAATTTATCCGGTAAAATAAGCTCTGATGTATGGTCACAGCTTTTAAACAATGAAAATCATCCGCTTTATGACAGAGCATTACAAAATGGATATCCTCCGGGCTCAACATTTAAAATGGTACCTGCAACTGCGGCTCTACAGGAAAATATAATCACTCCTAATTGGAAGGCAAGCTGTCCCGGATATTTTCGTCTTGGGCGCAAAGTAATTCATTGCTGGAATCTAAAAGGTCATGGGACATTAAACCTTACTCAGGCTATTAAATATTCATGTAATGTATACTTTTTACAATTGGGTTTGAAAATAGGCTTGGAAACATGGTCAAAATATAGTGAGTTATATGGTTTTGGTCGTAAAACAGGAATTGATTTGCCGGGAGAGAACAAAGGATTAGTACCATCTGTTGAATATTTTGACAAACGGTACGGTAAGAACGGCTGGACAAAAGGAAACCTGGCCAATCTGGCAATCGGACAGGGTGAATTATTAATCACACCTCTTCAAATTGCCCAATATGCTATGATCATTGCTAATAAAGGCACCTATTACACTCCTCACTTAGTAAAACATTTTTATGATTATAAAACGCAATCATTCGAAAATTATCCAATTATAGAAAAAAGGGTTAATGAGATATCCACAGAAGTTTATGATGTCATTAGAAATGGCATGAAAGAAGTTGTAGAAGGCGGAACCGGCTGGCTTGGAAAGGTACCGGGGATTGAAATGGCGGGTAAAACAGGAACGGCAGAAAACCCCCACGGAGAACCCCATGCCTGGTTCATGGCCTTTGCTCCATATGATGACCCGGAGATAGCGATATCCGTAATTATTGAAAACGGCGGGCATGGAGGAGCAACAGCAGCTCCTATTGCCAGAAAATTTTTAGAAAAATATTTTTTCGGTCACTTAATTCCGAGAGTATTTGCTAAGCCGGATTCCAATACTGTCGAAGAAAAAAAGGACTCTCTAATCCTTCCAATGGATATAATTAATATTCAACCATTAAAAATCATACCACAAAAGGAAATTCATAACCAATGAAAAAATCCTTTTCCGTAAAAATAGACCCTTTTTTGTTCTTTCTCGTACTTTTATTGGTCACTATCGGTTTATTTGCGGTATACAGTGCAACACAAACGCAGGAAACTGAACAATTTAATCTATTCAACAAACAACTTTTTTTCGCATTTTTAGGCCTAATTGTCATTTTATTTACCGCATATATTCCATTTAAGGTGTTTGAAAAAATAGCAATACCTTTTTATTTTTTCTCATTATTATTACTTGTTTTTGTGTATATATTCGGCACTAAAGGACAAGGCATTACACGATGGCTATCATTTGGGTCTATAAAAATACAGCCGGCGGAAATTGCCAAGCTTGCCACAATATTAATGGTTGCAAAATATCTATCAAATAAAGAAGTCAATATAAACCGGCTTAAAAACCTCGGCATTACTTTACTTATTATACTTACCCCTTTTATCCTGATAGCCAAACAGCCCGACTTAGGTACTTCTCTTGTTTTTCTTGCTCTTTTAATTCCCATTTTATTTTGGGCTAATCTCAATTGGTTCACCATGTTTGTTATTGTTGCGCCAATATTTACCATGATTTTATCCTTTAATTTTTATGCATTCCTTGTCTGGATGTTAATTATTTCCTTTATCCTATTTATATCACACCGGAAAACACTCATTCTTGTTGTTGTATTCTTTTTCCATATTCTTGTTGGCATGGTAACTCCGCAGCTTTGGGGACAGCTAAAGCCCTATCAACAAAAACGGATTTCAACCTTCGCTAATCCGGAGTCAGATCCGAAAGGAGCAGGATATCAGATTATTCAAAGCAAGGTTGCAATAGGGTCCGGCGGAATTTGGGGTAAAGGGTACATGGAAGGTTCCCAGACACAGCTTCGATTTCTCCCGGCACAGCACACCGATTTCATTTTCTCCGTTATTGGAGAGGAGAAGGGTTTAGTTGGCGTTATTTTCACTCTAATAATTTTTTTATTGCTTTTACTTTATCTATTGTACCTCGGTTCCATTGTAAAGTCTCCATTTGCAAGTTTATCAATTGTTGGAGTCACAACAGTTTTATTATCTCATATTGTGGTTAATGTTGGAATGACCGTTGGTCTGGCACCGGTAACCGGGCTACCTCTACCCTTTATCAGTTATGGCGGATCATTTCTATTATCTACACTTTTAATGATTGCTGTGATTAATAATTTTTCCGTAAACCGCTTTGAAGTATAACGGGAAATAATTATTCTAAAAGTAATTTGAAAATAAAAACTTCAGAGCAGTTAATTGTTAAGAGAAGCTTTTTAAAAATTCAAGATAAGTTAAGAATATTTAAGAATTTAGTTGACATTTTTCCTCTTCAATGATAAATTACAAATTATCTACTTATTCCTATTATAAATGGAGGGTACTATGAATACCTTTAATAAATTATTTATTCTCTTTTTGCTAATTCTATTTTTAGTATTAAATATCTACAGTTGTGCCGGCTCTAAAAACGATGCGGGCAACCAGCCGTCTG
>JAUVIB010000428.1 GCA_030592985.1 Calditrichaceae bacterium
AACCTCTTGATTTGAACACTTTAAATCCAAAGGAAATGGATTTTGCAAGAAATGAATCAGGAAACTTAGTTTTAGATTCTGAGGAAAAACCAGAAGGTTATACTCATACAGTTACTTTTGGAATAGTAGTGGAAGGGCTTGATTTAGGAGGCATAACCATCATCGATCCCGCCCGAAGCCAGCATTTTGAAAATTATGTTGACGAATACTTTTCGATGCGTAAAAGACGCGGCGTCATGCGGGCCACAGCCGTTCAGCATCTAAACCAGCGGGACTACTTCGCCGCTATGATGGTGCACAAGGGCCATGCCGATATGATGATTGCCGGTTATTCTACTCATTACGTTCAAAGTTTGCGTACGATTCTGGAGGTTATAGGAACTGCGCAGGATATCAGGCATATTTCCAGCTATTATCTTATTCTGCTGCCCAAAGACGTGGTCTCACTGGCTGATTGCACCGTGAATATCAATCCGGACGCCGAAGATCTTGCCGAGATCGCCATTCTGGCTGCAATGAAATGCCGTTCGCTGGGCTTTGAACCACGAGTGGCCATGCTGTCTTTTTCCAACTTTGGCAGCGTGGATCACCCTAACACGATCAAAGTTCGCCGGGCTACGGAAATGGTGAAGAAACGCTATCCCGATCTGGAAATCGACGGTGAAATGCAATTATTCGCCGCTCGTGATTTGGCGCTGCGCGAAAGTTATTTCCCTTTTTCCACGTTGAAATCGGATGCTAATGTTCTGATCTTTCCCGATTTGCAGTCCGGCAACCTGACTCTACATTCGTTGCAGTATATGGCCGAAGCGATTCCCATCGGTCCTATGCTGATGGGAACGCGCCTACCGGCTCATTTAATTCAGTACGGAGCCACGGTGGAAGAGGTTGTAAATCTGACTACCGTATGCGCTGTTGACGCTGCCGCTATAAAGGAAGGGAAATAGTATTAATATGTGAATGACACAACAGGATAATTCTGGGATATTTATGTTTTCGGATAATTTTAAATCTAAAGGCCAGATCAGAAAATTTAGAGATGTACAGATTACAATGCTTTACGACAGCGTTTCCATGGATCACGATATGCAAACCGGGATTGGCTTTTCCTGTTTTATTCAGGTTGGGAACACAAAAATCCTTTTTGATACTGGCGGCGACGGGCTGATCTTGCTGGAAAACATGAACAAACTGGGCATAGATCCCCATTCGATTCAACTTCTTTTAATCTCTCACAGCCGCCTGGGTAACATTGGCGGATTAGAAGATTTTTTAAATTTAAACCGGAATGTATCGGTCTATATCCCTGATAAATTTCCCGCTCTTTTAACTGAGAGCATAGAGTTATTCACAAAAAAAGTACACCATGTTCTGTCCGTAGAAGAGCTATCTCCTAATGTGTTTTCACTTGGCGAATTTTTGGGGATATTCAAAGAACAGGCCATGGCTATCAGTTCGTCAAAAGGAATTATTATTGTTGTTGGCTGCGCGCACCACAGCAGTGAAGCAATCCTGCAAAGGACAAAAGAAGCATTTCCTGATGAACCTGTTTTTATGGTGGTAGGCGGATTCCATTTTAGCGGTCTAAGCGAAGCTGAAAAAATACAGATTCTTGAAACATTCCGGGAATATAAAGTACAACATGTGGCCGCCTGCTTTTGTTGTGAGGAAGCAGGCCGCAAAATACTCCAGCGGGCGTATGATAAAAATTATATTCCCTTAGGCGCCGGAGGAACAATTACAATTAACGCAAATCAAATTTCAGGCGCCTGACAAAAAAGGTTGATATTATGAAAACCGAACTTGATTGTTTACCCTGCTTTGTCAGGCAAACTATGGAAACCATACGATATGCTGCCAATTATCCTGATTTGCAGAGATCGTATTATGCAGGTTACGACCGGTAATGAGAAGTTTAAATTCACTTTAGTTTTCAGCAAATTGGACATAGCATCTCATTGCCTTTTCGGGTTTCAAAAAAAATGATATTTCAAAGAAGCTTTATACTGAATGTTTCCATATTTATTTCTGTAATTATTCTATATGTCATTTTTCGGAAACAGGAAAGTTTATAGATATAATCAAAAATAATTTTGTTTGCATTTAGTAATTTGATTAAAGTTATAAAAGTAAGGTATCGGTAAAATTTGATGAAATTAAGTGATTGTTATATGGAATTACTCCATTTACTTATATGTTATGTTTTTTATATCTTCATCAAAATAATCTAACCGAAAGGTAGATCTTATGAATATTATTTTTTCATCCCTTCATCAAATTGACCATTTCAATGAAACGATAAACAAAAGAGAAATTTCTGAATATGGTGATGACCTAAATAAGTATGTCGAAAAACTTTTAGATGAAATTGTTACCAGTAACAGCAAAAGAAAATTTAGATTTAGAAGTGATACTACTGAAGTAAGAATTGCTATACAAAAGGTTATTGATGGCCAGTATGATAATGGTAGTGAAATAAATGCTTCAAGATTGTTGAAAATTGAACAAAAAGCACAGGAAAAAATTGATCACCTTGGTAAAGAAATACAAAGAGGTAGTCTCTTCCAAACATATCTAATGCAAAATGAGAGAATTTTTATTATATGCAAAGCCGACCACAATGAATTCCTTGATGAAATTGATTTTTCGTTACGAAAGGGTTTACCATGGAAAAAAAGGATATTTAAAGCAATATTAGTGAAATTTAATACAGACAATTCAATTTCAGAAGTTTATATATATGATACTAATTATAAGCTTTCTAAATATTGGTGGCATGAATTCTTAGAATTAGAAGAAATTTATACAGATGCACACAATACAAAAAAAGCGTTAGATACTTTAGATAAAAAAATATTTAATCCAATTAAAAAGGAATATCCGGCTGATTATATGATTCTAAGAAATAGCGCCGTTGGATACTTCAGAAACAACGATGAATTTGACATGAGTGGTTTTATTGAAAATACAATGGAAAATTATCATCCCGTTGTTGAAAACTTTCCTTTAGAAACCGTGAAAAATAAAGTAGCAGAATTGCCTGATAAATGGGGCTTTGACAGTAGATTTGAAATTAAAAAAGAAGAAATAAACAAACGAATTATAAATAAAATTAAACTAACAAATGATATTGATCTGATCTTAAAAGATCATATTAAAAACATGAGTGATTTAATAAAAACAGAAATGGATGATCAAAATAATAAATGGCTTAAAATTAAAACTGAAGAAGGTTACAATTATTTCAAAAAATAATTATGAATATTGTAGATCAAATAAAAACTTATTTCCGCCCCAAAGAAAATACCGATTTAGTTATCAGTGAAAAATATTCCACTTTTGAAATATCCTTTCAAATTTACTAATTGGATAACTTTTCTCAAGATAATCTACAAAAAACCAGCGAAAAAATTATTAATGGAGATTCTGCAAT
>JAUVIB010000233.1 GCA_030592985.1 Calditrichaceae bacterium
AGTAAAAATACCGCCGTATATACCTCCAAGAATAATAAATGGAAGAGGGATTTCCCATGCGGCATTTTTAATAGATATCCAAACAGAGATGGTAGAACTTTTTTTCCGGATTACTGTAATTTTATTTTTCTTAATATAAAAAACACTATATATGGAAAGTAGAATAATCATAAGAAGTCCGGGGATTAAACCGGCAAGGAAAAGATCGTCAATGCTTGTTTCGGATACGAGGCCATAAAGGATAATAGGGATACTGGGAGGAAAAAGAAGTCCTAAGTTTCCTGAAGATGTTAATATGCCAAGGCTAAACTTTTCAGGATAATTATCTTCAAGTAGTACAGGATAAAGTAATCCTCCAAGTGCGATAATAGTTACTCCGGATGCGCCGGTAAAGGCTGTAAAGATAGCACATGAAATTAAAGTGACGATTGCCAGGCCTCCGGGAAGCCAGCCTAAAAGAGAGCGGGATAAATCTACGATGCGTTTTGGCGCATTGCTTTCAGCTAGTAAATATCCTGCAAAAGTGAAAAGAGGAATAGCAAGTAGTATAGGCTGACTTGCTAAACGGTATAATTCTATAATTACCGCGCTGGTGTCAATCTCTGCAAAATGAAATGCCAACAGAGCGATGGCAGATATGATGATAAATAACGGTTCACCAAATAGCGCCAGAAAAAGAAGGATTAGTCCAATAACAAGTAAAACCATTATATAAGTTCCTTAGGGTTATTCTGTTTATTTCCATTAAATGTTAGCAATGCGTGGCATTTTTCTATAGTAATTATCACAAAGCGGATACTCATTAATAAAAAGCCAACGGGAATAATAATCTGAAAATACCATACAGGAAGATTTCCGAATAGAGTATCTCCAAATTCTTTTTCCGCCATTACAAACCTCCAAGATGCGCTGGTAAGGAACCAAGTCACAGTAATCGCAAATAAATTAATAATAATTTGGGCTATTAGCTTAGCCTTCTTAGAGAGTAATCGTCCAAATACATCCATGTTAATATGTTTTTCTGAGCGGGTAGCCAAAGAAGCACCAACAAATCCAATCCATAATACTAAATGACGAAGTAAGGGATCACCCCATAATATCCCTTGTCCTAATATATTACGTAAAACTACCTGTAGGAATGCTAACAGAACCATTGATATAACAATAATTACCAGAAACCATTCCTCAAGGGATGCAATGAAGTCATTGATTCTTCTTAAAATCACCATCTATATATTTCCTTCTAAAAGAGTTTTAAAGGCTATTAACAAAATTAAAGTCTATTCATGTTATTTATTCTTTTAAATTATTATGTTTTAATAAAGACTACTCTCTGAAAAAAAGAACATAAAAGTTATTGAAAAAATTAAATTAGGGTGGTTAAATGTTTTAGGCAAGTAAATTTTATGTTATTGAATCAAAATAGTAAAAAAAACAAGAAATTTAAAGTCTAATTTGTAATCCAGTAACTTTATTTATCTATTTTGAATTATAAAAACTTACAATTTTTGTCAAAAACTACATTTTTTTTAAAAATATTAAAATTTATTTCCTTGTTAAAGATTCACTATTGAAATTAGAACTATAATAAGGTATATTACAATTAAATAAAATTGCAAAAGAACAATCGTTTGCGTAATTAATCAACTACACAATGTGAGGTGTTAAAATGGATAGACGTAAGTTTATAGCAACGGGCGCATTAGCAAGTGCCGGATTCATGATTGTACCACGACATGTAATTGCCGGTTCAGGTATGACGCCACCAAGTGATCGGCTAAACATTGCCGGTATTGGCGCAGGCGGACAAGGAAGTTCTGATATTAGAAATGTCAGTGAAGGAACTAATATTGTTGCGTTGTGTGATGTAGATGATGTACGCGCAGCCGGAACATATAAAGCTTTCCCAAAAGCAAAACAATATAGAGATTACAGGGAATTATTGGATAAAGAACACAAAAACATTGACGCGGTTACTGTAAGCACACCGGATCATATGCATTATCCTATTGCCCTGGAAGCAATTAAAAGAGGTAAACATACGTATGTGCAAAAACCACTTTCACACACGGTTGAAGAAGCCCGCAATCTGGCAAAAGCGACAAAAAAATATAAGGTAGTTACCCAAATGGGTAATCAGGGACACGGAAGTGAGGGCGCCCGTCTAATCAATGAATGGATTTGGGATGGCGCGATCGGCGATGTATATGAAGTTCATGCCTGGACTAATCGCCCTATCTGGCCGCAGAATATACCGAGGCCGACTGAAACTCCGGCCGTTCCTCCTTCATTAGACTGGAATCTATGGTTAGGTATTGCACAGGAAAGGCCGTATCATCCGGCTTATGTTCCTTTTGCCTGGCGTGGATTTTGGGATTATGGAACAGGAGCTCTCGGCGATATGGGCGCTCATATTCTTGATCATCCATTTTGGGCACTAAATCTTGAATTTCCATCCGATGTGCAGGCCAGTTCGACACACTTTAATGAAGAAACATATCCTATTGCTTCAGTAATAACCTACAACTTCCCTAAAAGAGGCAAAATGCCGGCTGTAAAATTAAAATGGTATGATGGTGGAATAAAACCGGACAGACCCAAAGATTTAGAACCTGGACGTCAATTAGGTAGTAACGGCGTTTTGTATTATGGAACAAAGGGAACTTTATTGCATAGCGTTTATGGTGAGAATCCCCGGATAATTCCCGAAACAAAAATGCAGGACTATAAACGTCCCGAAAAAACAATTCTCAGATCACCCGGTATTCATAAAGAATGGACGGAAGCATGTAAAGGAAATGGAAAAGCCCTTGGAAATTTTGATTACTCATCGAAATTAACAGAAATGATGCTTCTTGGAAATATTGCAACAAAGTTACAATATAAAAACACAGTGCTTAAATGGGATGGCCCAAAATTACGATTCACGAATATGGATGAAGCCAATCAGTATTTGAGCGTTAAATATCGTCCCGGTTGGGGAGTTTAAATAATATATTATTGGAAGACTATTACATCAGAAGTTATAGATATTTAATGCAGGAAGCAATGCCAAAGGTATACCAATGGTATAAGGTAAAAGTGGTATCTTTATATCTCATACCGGCTTAGGCGGGCGGCAGAATGTTTTTATCAGAGATATGAATCTTTGTTAATTTGATTTATAATTTTTCGTATACTCTTTTTTATGAGAATGATAATAGTTGGTGCACTATTATATCAATATTTACGTGCTTATTTACGGAATGCGGCAGAGAAATCCCTTGTTCGATGATTGGTATATTACTAATTATTAAATGTTGATATCTTTTCTATATAAAAAATTGATACCTTCTGAAAAAAATATAGTAGTCTGATTTTGTATGTTTATCATTTTTAATAATGTTTGCTATTCTTAGACTAAGATGATTATTATCATAATGAAGGAGTGGGAAAATGGACGGCAAAAAAATTAGAGTAGTAGTTATGGGCGCAGGTAACATGGGATCTTCACATGCGCGTGCGTACAATGTTCTGCCTGAATTTGAACTGGCAGGGATTGTAGACCAAAGCGAGGAGAGAAGAAGCTCTCTCTCCGAAGAATTGGGCGGTATTAGCCATTTTGAGTCATTTAGCGATGCACTTGAAAAGGTAAAACCCGATGCCGTTGCCATCTGTACTTACCCGGATACACATAAAATGTTTACGGAACAAGCACTTAATGCCGGTGTGCATGTTTTTGTGGAAAAACCGATTGCTGTAACGGTTGAGGATTCTCTCAAGATTCTTGAATTGGCCAGGAAGAGCAATAAAAAAGTTGTGGTTGGGTATATACTTCGTCATCATCCAGCCTGGATACAGTTTATAAATGAAGCGCAAAAACTTGGTAAACCATTGGTTATGCGCATGAATCTCAATCAACAAAGTAAGGGCAATGAGTGGGGAACACTTAAGCATTTAATGCAATCCATGTCGCCCATAGTAGATTGTGGTGTTCATTATGTGGATGTTATGTGCCAGATGACGCAAAGCAATCCCATAACGATCTATGCGATAGGGGCTCGCTTAACCGATGAGATTGATTCTGAAATGTATAATTATGGACAATTACAGGTTACCTTTAAAGATGTTTCCGTAGGCTGGTATGAAGCCGGTTGGGGACCAATGATGAGTGAAACGGCCTTTTTTATTAAAGATGTAATCGGGCCAAAAGGAAGCGTTAGTATTGCCGATCCTGAAGCGCTTAAAAATACCGACTCGTCAGATATTGACAGCCATACCAAAACGAACCGCTTGCTTATTCACCATGCCGCTCTGGATGAAAAAGGTGAATTTAAATTAAAAGATACAATTGTAGATACATCGGACGAGCCGGACCACCAGGATTTATGTAACCGGGAACAAAAGTTTTTTGCTGATGCAATTAACAATGACATAGATTTAAAGGACCATTTAGAAGATGCAGTGAACAGTTTGAAAATTGTATTGGCAGCGGATGAGTCTATTCGTACAGGAAAAATAATAACTCTTTAAGCTTTAAAACATAGGGACAATTCTATTATTTAGTGTCTGAACGAAAACAGTTAATCAATAAAAAATGTAGCATAACGGTGTCATTGCGCTGCGCCTGCCTGGGCATGGAGAAGCGTTAGCGACGAAGCAATCCCAATAAAAAACACGGTTACATCTCCAAAAAAAGATTGCCACGCCGGGATGAATTCTCCCGCTCAGTCGGGACAATGACAAAATGTACTTTTCGTTTAGACACTATTTATATATCTTTTTCAATCAAAAAAATTAATTAATTGTATTGTTATCGTTGTAATTAACTTATTGATAGTCTTCCATTTGATAAATGTACCATAACGTATTAGGAAAGGAGCGATGTTGAATAAGAAAATTTATACGCAATTGAGTATCATGATGTTTATACAATTTTTTGTCTGGGGCGCCTGGTATTCAACGGTTGGCAACTTTATGGCTAAAGTTGGAATGTCCGAAGCTATTTATTGGGCATATACGGTAAGCCCTATAGGAGCGATCATTTCACCCTTCTTTCTTGGTATGATTGCCGACCGCTTTTTCTCTGCAGAAAAGGTTCTTGGCGTATTACACATAATTGGCGGTTTTGCTATTTTCTTTACTCCATTTGTTGCTGAAGCCGGTCCGCAAAACGCTGTTTTATTTATAGTACTATTATTGATTCACATGTTATGCTATATGCCCACAATTGGTTTGGTGAATACCATAGCATTCCATAATATAACAAATCAGGAAAAACAGTTTCCGATTATCCGTGTTTTTGGTACCATCGGCTGGATTGTTGCCGGAATATTGGTTAGCGCTGTTTTATCTGCCGATGAAAGCGGATTGCCGCTGCATATTGCCGGAGTATCCGGTATTTTAATGGGGTTATACAGCTTTACGCTACCGCATATACCTCCTGCAGCTGCCGGTAAAAAAAGTACTTTTAAAGAAATTATCGGGATTGATGCTTTAAAACAATTGATAAGTAAACCGTTTATTGTTTTTATTGTTAGTTCATTGTTGATTAGTATTCCCCTTGCGGCTTATTATTCCTATGCACCGGTATTTTTAAATTCGCTTGAAATCTCGGATCCGGCTTTTAAAATGACTTTTGGGCAAATGTCAGAAATGATTTTTATTGTCCTCATGCCTTTCTTCTTTATCCGACTCGGTGTGAAATGGATGTTGGTAACCGGTATGTTCGCCTGGGTTTTACGTTACTTTCTTTTTGCCATTGCCGCAC
>JAUVIB010000321.1 GCA_030592985.1 Calditrichaceae bacterium
GGACAGGGTTTTGAATAACAACTTGCTTACCCTAAATGAGATAAGCGTATTCGGGAAAGGAAGTAACGGAAATGAGTCTGCTTATAATTTGGGATTTGCATTTGTTGATTATATTTCTAAGCGATTTGGTGAAAATATTTTGGAGAAAATTGCCAAAACATCGGCAAAATGGTCGTCCTATACTTTTAATGGTGTTATTAAAAATGCCACCGGAGTGAGCGCTGACAGTTTGTATTTTGATTGGAAAGATTCCCTGGTGACCGTTTACGGAAAAAGAACGGAACAAATCAGGAAGCATCTAACCACAGGCGAATCAATAGAACTAAAAGGCGATGCCAATATTTATCCGATTTGGTCTCCTGACGGCCAAAAAATTGCCTATATATCTAATAAAGGTAGGGATTATTTTGGTCAGAATAGCCTCATTATTTATGATCTTAAGAGCGGATTGAAAGAGAAAAAGGTAAATAGAATATCTTCATCTATTTCGTGGTCACCGGATGGGCGCTATATTGCTTATGCCCGTCAGGTATCCAATATGAATAATTCAAAATATCGGGATATCTTTTTATATGATTTGCAGAAAGACAAAGAAATCCGGTTAACAAAAGGGCTACGCGGCTCTAATCCCGATTTTAGCCATGATGGGAAGAAGCTGGTTTTTATTTCGGAAACGAACGGCCTTAATCAATTAAATTTATATAATCTGCCGCAGGATTTAAGTGACAAATATTCGGGGAAGGTATATTTTAATATTGAAACAGGTGAAATGATAAAAACGCCCCCGGCGGATCCTGAGAGATACAGGGAAGTAAATTTTCGTAAAGGGAAAATAGAACAATTGATTGCTTTTAATGATGGGCGGCAAATTTATCATCCCCGATGGTTTAATGATGATAAAAAGATCATTTTTGATACAGCAATCGCTTATGGTCGGAATATCGGTCAATTTGATCTGGAAAATAAGAATTTCTCTCTGTTTATGTCTGGTAAAGAGGAACTGCGTTATCCGGTTTTTCAACCGGGAACTTCCATAATGTATTATTCCTCCAGCAAGACAGGTATAACAAATATCTATCGTTATGATCTCGAAAGCGGAGAGAAAGAAATTGTAACAAACGTTACCGGAGGTTCTATGATGCCGGATGTCAATGCATCCGGAGAACTGGTTTATGCCTGTTATGAAAATACAGGATATCATATCTATAAAATTGAAAGACCTCAACCCGTCCAACCAGAATATTGTCACTACCAGGAAAATTATTTAGAGAGTATACCGCAGAAAAATTTTGATGATTCCATCATAAAAAAATATGAATCTAAACCCTATAAACGCAGTTTCACGGGTATTCATATTTTACCGCGTATACTGATTGATTACGGTACCTTTAAACCCGGAATTTATATTGTATCTTCAGATATTTTAAATAAATATAATCTCGTAGGCGGCGCAGCGGTAAACTTTGATATGGATTACGATCTCTATGGTTATTTCGATATGAAAACATTCAGTCAAACCTTATTTATTGAAGCCTATAACTCATCCGCCAGCATACAGGATACGTTTACCATAGACCGTGGGTATAAATTAAGATTTTCCCGTGATGTTCATTTTGATTTAACTGAAGTGCGTGTTGGCATGTCCGGACGTATTTTCGATCAATTTGATTACAGCTTAGCCTATGTTTATAGTAATTACGGCGCTAAGTTAGATCCGGCTAAAGCATATGGTAATGATGGTTGGGTATATATACCTGTTATTCGCTATCGCTATTTAAATGGCAATGCAGTAGAGTTAAATATTTCAGCGGATATGATAAAAAAAGACCGTAATTCGGATATAAGTCCTTCCGGCGGCCGATATTTCCATTTTAAATACTCCTATGAATCTCAGGATTTTCTTGATGGGTTTGCCACGGATCGAAACTTAGGATTGGAACAATATAAAAATTATAACTATAATCGGATATCTGCTGAATGGGAAGAATATTTTCAAAATCCTTTTATTCAAAGTCATTCTTTTAGCGTTCGTTTAAAAGGAGGATATATTGACCGCCCTATTGACAGCTTCTTCTATTTTTATGCCGGCGGCCTACTGGGAATGAAAGGTTATTCCTATTATAGTATTGGCGGGCGGCAAAAATTAATTTTTACGGGGAATTACCGTTTTCCAATCTGGACAGGGATTGATTCAAAATTGGGACATATCTATTTTGACAAGCTATATGTAGGTTTATTTTATGATTGGGGTGATGCCTGGGATGAGGACAAATTAGATGTGTTTAATTTTAAAGAAGATGTAGGTATACAATTACGCTTAGAAACTTTTTCTTTTAATCTGTTCCCAACCCGCTTTTTCTTTGAAATGGCCTGGCCGCTGGAACGTACGAGATATCTTGATGTGCAATATCCTCAGGAAATACGTTATTATTTTGGCGCTTTGTTCGAATTTGAACTTCGCGAGAGGGTTAACGGTTTACTTAATAAATCACATATTAGCAGACTTTTTTAAATGAAGGAAAGAATATGCGTCATCTTCTTTTAACTGTTTTTCTTGTCCCTTTAATAGTTTTTTCTAATGAGAATGAAAAGGATTTTATGGCCAATATTCATCCATACCAAATACCTTTTAACTCAGAGAAATTTGATTTGTCTTATAAAACAGTTATTGAAAATAGTGAAGCCAAAACAGTTAACGAAAAGAAATCTGTTATGTTAGCTGCGGTCCTTTCTGCGGTAATTCCCGGCACTGGAGAAATTTACAGTAAATCTTACTGGCGGGGAGCGCTCTTTGCCGGAATAGAAATAGGTTTGTGGAGTTCATATTTTATTTATGAACAAAAAGGCGATGATATGGATGTTGTCATGCGTTCATTCGGAGATACACATTGGTGGGAACGGAAATATTGGGGGAAGGTATATACAGACGCTAATAATCAGGGACTTTGGCAGGAAGATCCTTTGATCTTAGATGCTGAGGGACAAATATCAGAAGCAGATTATAATAAACACATTGATTATTTTCAGGAATTACAGCATGATCCTGATCTTGGATATACGCATCAGCTTCCGAGCACGAAAACACAACAATACTATGAAATGATATATAAATATCAACACCAATTCGGTATCGGTTGGGATGATTTTATAAGTACCGAAAAATTAAGTCCGAATACAATTACATACCGCGATATGCGTAATAATAGTAATGATTATTATCAAACAGCCACAACGATGGTAAATCTGGTATTATTGAATCATCTTCTGAGTAGTATTGATGCTGCTTTTTCGGCTAAAAAATATAACAGTAAAGTGAAATTATCGTTGAGAGCATATCCCCGTTATGTGGGGAGAGAACTGATAAGTATCTATGGCCTTACCATTGCCTGGTGACCTAATTTCGGAGAGAATAATGCCAGTGTTAAAAATATTATCAACAGTTTTATTTATATTATGTTTAAATTTACAAATAACTGCTCAGGAAGTTGCTGAAATCCCTTTTCATAATTTGTATGTCAATGCAATAAACGAGGATTTTGACTCCGGTTTTAGTATAAATGATAATGATTTATCAGTGGAAAAAACCGGGAAAAAGTCTGTAGGAAAAGCAATAATATTTAGTCTGTTGATCCCTGGAAGCGGCGAATGGTATATGGGGGCATCGGGACAGGCAAGTTTCTTCTTCGGGGTTGAGGTTCTGCTTTGGGGAGGTTTATTTGCCAATAAATGGTATGCTGGACAACTTCAGGATGACTATAAAACTTATGCTGTGCAGTATGCCGATGTTGAACGTGATGGTAAAGATAAGTATTATTGGATTAATATTGGTAAGTATGATAATATCTTAGATTTTAACGAACAGCGGGCCAGAGAACGATATTTTGAAGATATGTATACAGATATTGATAAATACAACTGGAACTGGCAATCAAAAAGCAATCGTTTAACATACGACGGTAAAAGGTTGGATGCCGAGAGTGTCGACAATAATGAGGTTTATTTTTACTCAGCTATTGTACTAAATCATCTGGTCAGTGGAATTAATGCGCTACGTCTTGCCCGCAAACATAATAAGACTCTCTCCTGGCGTTTTGATGTGGATACATATGTGGATGCGGATCACAGTTACTATTATGGATTCTCTCTTTCAAAGCGTTTTTAATACTATTATTGTAGATGATATTGTTAATAAAACCTTATTTTATAGGTATAAATATCGTTCTCTTATATCCCAAAGCCAAGAATCCGTCCCCTACTCAGCCGGGCAGGTCTATCTTTTTATTTAAGCCTTGCCGTGTAAGGGTTTATTGTGTTATGTGAAGTTTTAAGGAATTGAAAATATATGTGTTGATTGAATTCTATGAAAGTACAATCGAAGAAAAAAAGAAAATTCGAAAGAACTTTCGCTATGCATCACAGGACAAATCTTCAGGGAGATTCAATAGAATAATACTTGCTACAAATTTTATTTCTAACCTAAAAGGTAGTGTCAAAAATTTAATAAAAAAATGAAAAACTAAATTTGTGGTATTATTCATAAAAAGTACATAGTATTAATTCCCCCTGGGAAAGGGGGTTAGGGGGATGTTCCCAATTGAAGATACATTATAATCCAAAACTAAAGGATCGATCAAGGGAATTAAGAAAGAATGCCACTTTCACAGAACGATTATTATGGAAGTATTTAAGAGCAGGTCAATTAAATGGTTA
>JAUVIB010000368.1 GCA_030592985.1 Calditrichaceae bacterium
CGAAAAGATCTTTTTGATTTTCATTGTTTTGGGCAATCTCAACGGGCTTTTGCAATGACCCTGAAGAGGAGCAATACTTTTTGAAAATATCTATGAGATTTTCAGGAAACAGGATGCCCTGTTTGAATATATCACTTAATTTATCACCTTCTTTTAAAAGAATCAGAAATTGATTAACAAGCAATTGTCCCATTAAAGAGAAAGATAATTGTTTGAGAATTTTTCCCCTGTCAAAGATGGTATTAAGTTCTTTACCGATTTCAAATAACGTATTTAATTCCTGCACTTTCTGATCGAGATTACGGTTGCTTTGACTTAATTGGTCCAGGATTTTTGCATTTTCGATTGCCTGGATGGCGATATTGGAAATTGATACTAGGAACTCCGCCTCATTGGTTGTATAGTCACCGCCAATTAATTTCTTTCCATATCCAATAATTCCTCTAAATCCCCTGTTTGATATGAGTGGAATAATTAAGTTTATTTTATTCTCAATAAAAAAGTCGATCCAATCTTCTGTTTTAGTAATTTCATCGATAAACATGGAATGCGGGGGAAGACTGCTGATTTTTATCAATTGGTTTGATAAATTCTCAGGCAGTCCTTTTAAGTTTTGAACGGTATAATTATCATATTGATCTCCGAAAAGGACAATACCTTTGCTAATCATCATGCGTCCCATCGGTACCAATAAAATATTATCAAGAATGGATTTTAGATTCAGCGTTGAGTTTAAAGTTTTGCTTATTTCAAAAAGCGCTGAAAGTTCAAAAAGACGTTTATTAGATTCGTTTTTTCCGCTGTTATTTTTTAAATTATCAGGATAATGCGACATTTTTCCTCAAATATTTGGTTAATACAACCTGATTTTTTACACCGCTGTGGAAATTATATTCCACATTATCCATCAGATTTCTCATGAGATGTATTCCCAATCCGCCTTTTCTTGATTCATGGATATATTTTGATAAATTCGGTGTGCTTAGCTTGTTCACATCAAAACCTTTACCTTTATCACATACCGTTATTTGAATCTTTTGTCCATCAAGTAAGACTGAAATATCAATCATTCTTCTGGAGTCATAATTATGGGCATGTTTAATAACATTTGTACAGGCTTCATCAACAGCTAAGGCAATCTGGTCGCTTGATTCCTCTTCGAATCCACCCTTAATGGCAATCCTGACGATAAATTCACGGATAATTTCCAGATTTTCCGTTGCGCTTGATATTTTTAATTTGAATTTCTTTTTCATGTTTATCTCTTAAAAAAATTAAGGTAACGCCTATCAGAATTTACCATGAGCTTCTTCTTCTTCTTCATAAATCTCATATAGCGCAGGGAATCCGAGGAGATCAAAAACCCGATATACTTTTGGAGATAAGTTAGACATTTTAATATCACCTTTTTTTTCACGGATCTCTTCAATAAAACCCATGATAACACCTAATCCGGCGCTGCTTATATAATCCAATTGATCCATATTAACAACAATCTTAACCCTATTATCTGTAATAAGCTGCTGCAGCGCTTTTTCAAATTTCGGAGCGGTATGGGCGTCTAAAAACCCTTTAATATGTAAAACAGTTACATTACCCTTCTCCGATTGAGAAACTTCAAACCCACTCATTGATACCTCCATCTATCTAATTTATATATACGTCAATTTTTCTGATAATGTTTAATTAATACTTTTATGCGCATTGAAAATTATTATAAACTTTCATAAATTTAGCACAAATATCTAATATCTATGTTCTTAAAATAATCATTGTCAAATCATCCTGAAGTTTAGTTCCGTCAAGGAATTCAAATATGTTATCTAATATTTTTTCTTTCAGCTGTTCTGCTGTCAAATGGCCATTTTTTTGTACAATATCACGTAATCGATCTTCACCAAACTCTTCATTATCTTTATTGCGCGCTTCGGTTAAACCGTCCGTATAAAAAATAAAAACATCTTTTTTATTATATTTCAATATTCTTTCTTCTAAAATTTTATTGAAATGATTACCATTATCCAATCCCACCGCTAATCCTGCCGGTTCCAGCAAAGATACATTAGCGGATTTCGCTTCAAAATAGACAACAGGACTATGGCCAGCCCTGGCAAATATCAATTCCTTTTTCTTTGTATTAATGGAGGCCACAATGAGACTAATAAAGGAGTTTCTTTCCAATGAATTATATAAGATATTATTGGTTGATATTAATATCTCTTTGGGAGATGTATAGATATTGGCCAGAGATTGGACTATTCCTTTTGTTTCTGCCATATAAAAGGCTGCAGAAGTTCCTTTTCCGCTTACATCGCCAATAACCAGTCCTGTACTATTTGATTTTTGGCTAAAGAAATCGTAATAATCTCCCCCTACTTCATAGGCAGTTATCATGGTTGCATCAAACTCAAGATTTTTCAATTGCGGCATATTTTGTGGTAATAATTTCAATTGAACTTTTCGCGCAATTTGAAGTTCCTGCTCCATGCGTTCTTTTTCAAGAGAGCTTTTAACGAGGATTGCATTTTCCATGGCAATAGCCGCCTGATTTGCATAGGCCTCCAGCATATTTAAATCATCGGGATTAAAACCAAAAGATATTTTTTTTGCCGCGTAAAGAATCCCAACAAATATACCATTTGCTGAGATAATTGGAGCGCCCGCAAGAGATTCGATAGTGTTTTTCCATTTTTTTATTGACGAGAATTCCTTGCCTTTATTGATTTCATTGATTGAAATGGCTTTTCTTTCGGAAAAAATATGATAACTGATTTCATTGCTGTCATTCTGCTTGTTTTCCAGGTCTTCCTGATTCAAATTAACACTATGAGCAATCTTAAATTCCTGGCTATTTTCATCATAAAGTTCAAGCCAGGTGTAGGAAGATTCAATTACATCCGACCCCATTTCTGTTACCATCTTGATGAGTTTATTGTAGTTTAACTCACCGGTAATAGCTCTACTGAGATCATGAAGAGATGAGACCTCTTTCATTTTACGGTCAAAAATCCGGGCTGTCGGCAAATGAATTAAAAGTGTTATGGCTGCAAAGGAAGAATAAAGCAGAAGAAAAGACCAGGATATATAGGTGTAGACACTGATAACAAGGCTATGAGTAGGTAGTGGTTCCAAAAAACCAAAATCAAATAGATAGGAAATAACCCAGGTGACTAACACGGAACCGAAAAAATAAGTATATTTTTCATTACGATAGAGGTGTGAAATCCAACTATTACGTGTAGCAAGAATGACAAAGAAAAATATTGTGATTAGGTAAGAGACAGTGATATAAAAAGAACTTCCTGCAGCAAATGAGAATTCCATGGGTTTTTTATAAATAACTGTTAATATAATATTTATTAAAGCAGCCACAGTGGCAAAAATGATATAGATAAACGTCCAATGTTTTCGCTTATAATAGATCAGGTTTTTAATAATAATTAATAATGGGATAATTATGCCAATCGCAATCCAGGAAATAATATTTGAATAGATCACACTGCCAATTGTTTCCGGAGGGCGAGGAAAACCGGTTGGAGAATAGGAGGGTGAAAATAAAATTGAACTAATGAAAATGAGTATGTACAAAGCTGTCAGCAGCACGATAAACCGCTTTAATTGTGAATGGACAACTATGTCATTGAACCATTTAGTGCTTTTTAAATAGAAAAAATAGATAAGGAGAATTAATGCGTTAAATCCTTCATTGATATAATTCCATGATTGAATATTTATAGAACTATAAAAACTAAAGAGGTCACTTAGTAAAGTGATAATACTTAATAATACAATTGTAATAATATATAATTTGGGAGAAATATGAATTTTTTTCATTCAGTATACGAGCTTAGTAAAACAAATTTTTTATAAAACAGAATTAAATATCATACTATGGATCGACTGGGGAAAAATAAACGGTAAAATAAACACAAGACGAATACTATTCCCGCAATAAAAGTTTCTTTTTTTCACTTAGTTGATTTAATATTTAATGGAACTATCCCCGATATTCAGTAAAACGAATTTCAAGCGTTAAAAGTTGCAAGATTAA
>JAUVIB010000101.1 GCA_030592985.1 Calditrichaceae bacterium
AAGTAATTTTTTAAACTTGTTCCACTGATTTTTTTAAACTCGACCCGATTGAAAACATCGAGTCTCAAACAATAAAAAATCCTATTGTTCCACTTCGTTTAAAATTACTAACAAATTATTTTAAGGCCACTTTAGCATTTAATAATTTATTTTATCTGTGTTTCATCTGTGGATATCTGCCTGCCCGACTCGGTAGGGTGGCTTTTTTATTTTGTAACTATTATCCCTATCCAAAAAAAGTTGGAGACAAATTCTTGGTTTTGGGATGTAAGAGAATAACGGATGTAGACAATACCAACCAATGCTGCTATTAGGTAAACTCTACTTATTTGCTAAAAATAATTTCCAACTATCCCAGGAAATTTCTCTTCCGGGATAGGCAATTTTTTTGAATGGCCAACATTTTAACATCCAATCACGGATATTATTATAAAGATCATTATCAAGGTAAAGACTGTCGTCCCTTACCCAGAGATATACTTCACAATCGAAATCAGAAACTTTACACGGGTCAATATAAACACAACCGATACATTTTTCTCTTAAAGGTGTTAATACTGTATAAACAAAAGCTTTTCGTATTTTGAACTCTTGCTCATGTCGCCGTAAATCATTTATATTATCTTCTAATGTCATTGTATCGCTTGGCCATTCAGTATTCTCTGCAAAAACTGATCGTAAACGTTCTTTACTGGACATCACTGCTTCATAGTCGATTTCAGCAACAGCAGGTGTGAGTATTTCTAACCGATAATTTTTAGTTTCCAATGATTCCGGTACATTAAAGGAGTGTGCAACAAAACATTTTTGCATATATTCCCAAGTTCGTTCTAAGCTCTAAGTCACATAATTAATATAATGATTTGAATAAAGATTCATTAAAATATAAGATATTTGTATATAAAAGCGAATAAAAAATATTGATAAAATATGAAAATCGATTCTCGACTTTTTAAAATGATATTCTGTTTCTTTCAGTACTTAGAGCAACTATAGTGTATAATATAATCCTGCGCCCGGACCTAATGGCAAAGCAAAAAGAATCCAGATAATTAACAAGACTGTCCAGACAAAGAAAAAGGCAATCGAATAGGGCAGCATAGTTGCAATGATAGTGCCGATGCCGGAACGGCTCTCATACTTTTGGAAATAGGCAATAATCAGGGCGAAAAAACTCATCATAGGTGAAATAATATTTGAAACGCTATCCCCAATCCTGTAAACAACCTGTGTAAGTTCCGGGGAGTACCCCAGCAACATAAACATGGGAATAAAGATTGGGGCCATCAATGCCCATTTAGCTGACGCGCTACCCATCAGCATGTTAATGGAAGCCGAGAAAATAATAAATATAATCATAAGCGGGATAATTCCTAATCCGGAGGATTTTAATAAATCTGCGCCTTGTATGGCAAAAATAACGCCCAAATTAGACCATTTAAAATAAGCGACAAACTGTGCTGCAAAAAATACCAGCACGAGATAAAGACTCAGGGTTTGCATTGATTTGGTCATACCTTTAACGACATCTGCATCATTCTTAAATTTTCCGGAAGCGAAACCGTACGCAAGACCAATAAGGCCGGCAACAATGAAGAGCATTGCCACTACCCCCTTAATAAGTGGTGAATTCAACACCCCGCCGTCTGTTGCTCTTAAAAAACCGTCATTTGGTAAAATACCGATCAGGACGATTACAATAATAAAAATGCTTGTAATCAAACTATAGATTAACCCTTTCTTTTCACGATGGGACAGTTTGTCGATGTTCTCTTGCGGGGCGTCTCCTGTATATTTTCCCAAACGCGGTTCAACAATTTTTTCAGTAATCCATGTTCCCGTTAACGCAATTATTACAGTAGAAACAACCATAAAATAATAATTTGCTGTAGGATTTACCATATAAGTCGGGTCGAGAATCCGTGCAGCCTCTTCGGATAATCCAGCAAGGAGCGGATCGATTGTGCCGATAAAAAGATTAGCGCTAAAACCGCCGGATACACCGGCAAACGCTGCCGCCATCCCGGCTACAGGATGCCGGTCAACTGCCATAAAAATAATGCCGGCCAGGGGAATGAGTAAAACATAACCGATATCGCTGGCCATGTTGGAAAGGATTCCGGAAAAGACAATAATAAAGGTTAATAAATGTTTGGGAGCGGATAATACGAGGAGACGGATAATAGCGTTTATCAAGCCGCTGCTTTCTGCCATGCCGATACCCAGCATGGCTACCATCACAATTCCCAAGGGAGCAAAACTGGTATAATTATCAACCATCTTCAGGATAATGTTATGTAATCCTTCCCGGGATATTAGATTCACCGGTTCGATAAGCGCTTTGGTTCCCGGATGAACAGCCTGCCAGCCAAAGTAGTGGGCAATGCCTGAAAGAATAATCGTTGCCAGGGCTAATAAGGCAAATAAGGTAGCCGGATGCGGCAAAGCATTTCCCCCTTTTTCAACCCAACCTAAAAATCTGTTGAAAATAGAGATTTTTTCTCGTTTTCTTTTCTTTTTCAAAATTCCTCCTGTCCCATGTTCTATTCCATTAGAAAATTCGAAATACTTAAGAGTCCTTGTTTGATTCCATAGAATGCTTTTGCGCTTTTAAAGAAATAATATGAATAGTGACGCCGGTGGCAATTAAGATTAGAATGATTTTGCCATATACAACATCGATCACATAAAAAGCCGAATAGCTGATCATTATCCATAGAAAAGCAATGGATAGTATTTTTGTTCTTAAAGATATACCTGTTTTTTCATGATAATTTTTAATATAGCTTCCGAGCCACCTGTTATTAATAAGCCAATGGTGAAATCTCTGAGAGCTTTTTCCATAACATACAGCAGCAAGTAAAAGAAATGGTGTTGTGGGTAAAACAGGCAAAAATATTCCCAGAATTCCCAAGCCTATAAATAAAGTTCCTGCGGTAATTAATGAATATTTAAAAATAATATTCGATAATTTATTTTTTTCTAATTTTGGTATTTCATGCATACACAATTTTTCAGTTTATTTTTATATGTACTCTATTTAAGTTAACGTAAACACATTATTTCCTGACAATAATAACTTGTTTTTATTTTTTTTAAACCAAACAACGGTTGAATAATTTTTATTTTCAAAATAATTAATTCATAAATCAGCCAACATATTAAAAATGTACCTATTATTACAATTATAAACTTTAATAGAATGTGGATATGGAGATCTTTCAGATAATAACCCAAGAATAATAGTATTGTCTGATGTAAAATATAAAACGGATAAACAGCTTTATTTCTATAGGTTAGGAATTTACCAGGTTTGTTGAGATATTTCAAAGCAAATCCAAAGATTGTTAGTATCCAACTCCAAATGTTAAATATTCTAATGACCGTAAGAAAATAAAAATTCATATCTGTCTGCCAACTTACTAAAAGTAAAATAGTAAAAAAAATGGATAGACTAAAGAAATGTATTTTTCTTTTTTCTAATATCACCCATAGCATATCTTTTACAGAGATAAGGATAAAACCGTAAAGGAAGAACATTGCATAAAAAGCCATTATGTACCAGTCACCCCAAAATGCCAGTGTCGTTGGGAATAGTGGTTTAAGAACACTTTCCAATATAATTAATGGAATTGTAAAAAAGTATAATGCAAAGGGATATTTCTCAATAATAAATTTGAACCATGCCAATAGCTTTAAATCCGGATTGTTTCTAATATAAAGAAAAAGAGGAGTAAATACCAAGGAGTAAAAAAACAAGTAAGGTAAAAACCAAAGGTGATGCCAGCTAAAATTTCCTGTGGGATAGATCCCATTAAAATAATCAGGATAAAAATCAAAAAAGGATGTATAATCAGCTCCTTGAGAGAGTCTTTCCAGATAAACCTGTGGTGATACTATAAAAAACATCCCAAATATTAATGGAATTAATAATCTAATTACACGCTCCTGAATATACTTTTTCCCCGAACGAAAAGAAAGAGCGAACCGTGTTCCCATTCCGGAAATAATAAATAGAATCGGTAATCGCCATTGATTTAAAAACATCATGGGAATAACAAAACCCTGATGGGTTACATTATTCTTGACATGGTAACCCCAAGGAACAAATAGCATGCCCACATGATATAGAATCAATAAATCGAAAACAATGACTCTTATCCAATCAAGCTCGTATCGTCTTTCTTTATTCATAAATTAAAACCAAACAATTTTGTCGTTAACTATAGAAATCCGGGAATTTATGCCGGGTGTCAGGGTCCGTTAAAGCGATTAATTATGAATAGATTTATAGATAAAGAAACTCAGTATTCTGAATCTGGAAACCTAATGTATCCCCTGATAAATAGATTCCAATAAAAGAGTTTTCAGTGTCCTCTATAATGAAATCTATACTATCTTGTTGAAAGGAGGAATTCAATTTCCAAAATATATGCATTTTATTATTCCCCTTAGGAAGATAAATTGTAAAAGAAGCAACCGGGCTTGAAACAAGAACAGACTCGGATATGGGCATTGAATATTATTTCACTGTTGTATTCAATAATCACAAAATGACCTTCAAATCCCGATTGTAAGTCAATACGAGATTTTATTAACGCGTTTACCGGGTTAGTTGTTGATTTATCAGTGCATGTATTAATTAATAGAAAGACTAATAAAGTAGACAAAAACACTAGATATATTTTCAATTTGTTTATCTCCGTATTATATGGCGCTAATAGCCTATATCTATATAAACTTCAATTTCGTCATCAAATATTTTACCAAGCTGCATAAATTTTATAGAATCCTTTTTTAATTTGAAAATGTTCTTTATCCATTCTTATCTCATGAATAGCATATGGCGAAATTGCGTAGGTAAAAAATACCTTCCTTTCAGTTCATTATATTCCAGGATGTTATCATTAGCTATTATTATAATTCCATCAGATTCAATGTCTTTGTTAATCTTAAACCGGCATTTGCCCCATACCAGAGGATTAATTACTCTAGGTACTCTTTGATCTTCAGTTGAATCTATTGAGTTATAAAAGTCTTCTAAAGTTCCACCTATAAGTCTATAAATCGTTTTTACTTCAAAAACTAATTGCTCGTTTAAAGTATCAGAGTGAAAAAGATTAGTAATAATTCCTTTTTTTTCTTTGTTAAGGGCCGTTAATTCTACGCCGGTAATATAAGCTGTTACTTCTTTATTACCAGAACTATTATCTGTTGGAGTATTGCAGGATACAAAAAGACAAAATATTAATAGTGAATAAAGTTAATAGATTTTTATGCATCAATTTACCCCTTTTCCAGCAATAATATGGGTATGAACGTGGCTTAAAGTATATTTTTTTGAAATTTTGTACCATCCATCGCAACACTTCTATACCTTGTTTAGTTAGGGTACCAATTTATTTAATATAGCACACTTTCATCTGCCTTATTTCCAAGCCATTACTTATCTGGACAAAATATAAACCACTTGACAAATGAACCGGATTCCATATAATTTTTCTGATATTTTTCCTATTATTATTCGTAAACTGCTTTACTAATCTTCCCCGTATATCAAATATTTTAAGCTCAATTTTATTATTTAAATTACCATCAACCTTAAATACAATCGATGAATTAAATGGATTTGGATATGCATTTACTAAAAGATGTTTCTCTGGTAAAACATACTGAAAATTAATAGCGGTAACATTCTTTGTATTATGAATATAAATATCTGGATAGTCGAGAAGCGGTAAAAAACAGTGATTAAGCTTTGAAATATCCCAGGTTTTTGCAACTGTCTCATTCATTACATCAAATAGTACAATTTCGTTGCTATCTACTTTAACAGAAAATTCATAATCTCTTTCTACATAAATATCACCCTCTAACAATACTTGTCCCTGAAAAAAGGTTGTATCATCCATATTTAACGTATGTTTTATCAGTTTATGATATTCATAGACATAAAGTTGGTTTTTTTTATAGCATATATCTGAATAGTCAACATTTGACAAAACAGTTTTAATATATTGGAATGAATCTGATTGAAATTTGTATAATTTTAAATTATTTGATGTTTGGATAAAATATAAATCTTCTTTGAAATGTTCAATCTGGACAGGATTATCAAGATAATCAAAATTAAGATTTATTGCTGATGTTGTATCGAATAAGGGCGATTCAGATAAATCAATTAGATAAAATTTAATCTCATAATTATTATTCCAGATAACGAAATGAAGACTATCAACTTTTCCGGAAATATGGTACAGATAATCACTCCCCCCAACATCATTCACATAAAAAGAATCGGATTTTGATAAAAACCCATTCCCGAATACATCATCAAATATCCAAAAACCATCCGACACTTCAAAGATATTTGATGGAATATTATAAAGACCTATCACATCGAAGGCACTATAATAAATAAAATCTCTTCTATTCCCACTAAATGAGTTCTCTAGCTCTACCAAATAATTTCCTATAAAATATTCAGGAGAATAGGAATTCTCTCGAATGAAATATAAGCTATCCTGAATTCGTATAATATTTCGATATTTTGAATAATAGTCATTAATGCCGTATTCCCAAAAGGCCAAAGTATCTGAGTAGCAAACCGTATCTTGGTTTACATTTATATGAAGCAGATTCCCGCTACTTTGCGGTAGTTGTGAGTATACTAAGGAAAAAATAATTAAAAGGAAAAATGTTATTCTCTTCATTTCAGTATTCCTCCAATTTTCAATTTAGATGAATCACCCATAAAAAGTAAAATAATATGCCGGTAAGGTGCCCTAATATGTAGTGCCTGAACGAAAAGTCTCATTTTTCGTCTTTTCGACCATAGGGAGAAATCTTTAACTTTAATATTTACAATAATTTATAGATTTTTCGACTCCGCTCGAAATGACAATTTCCTTACTTTTCGTTCGGACACTATGTAAGTATATGGAATGATTACATCTCTCTCTTAATTTTTCAACTTTTAGTAATTCCCTATTACTCTAAGTCTAATCAAATTAATAAATATAAACAAGATTTTTTTGACGATCGGAAAACTACCGTTATGGGAGGTATTGTTATCATGATCCTGGTCTATCGAAAGAAACGAGTCTGAATGTTATTGGACTGCCGCGCTTTATTCCACTTCTCCTATTTTCCTCGCTGAGACACCCAAAATCTGCAAAAAATCCACATATATTTATATTTGCACGGTATTTAGGAGAAGGTAAAAAACCATAGAAAAGAACTCTTATTAACTTTCTAAAACTACAACACAAAATAGTCATTCCTGTGCAAACAGGAATCTTAATATAACACCGTTCGATTTCTGATGATCTAATCCTGTTTTGATTTTTAAAGAATTGTGTAACATTTAGATTCCCGCTAAAAATGTGCGGGAATGACAGTTATAGATGGGTATGGGATGAATAGTTATGAGAAAAACCCCAATTTTTCAACAGCGTAATTCTTATGAATTTTACGCCGGGACACCCAAAATCCGTATAATATGACTTAATTTCTTTATTATCAATAGGAATTTTTGGAATAATCAAAAACCATAGAAAACAGCAGAGAAGAAAAAACTAACATTATTCAAGATAAAATGACCATGCATATTCACACGGTGGATTCATCCTAAGATTTTTAGGAATAGATATAATCATAGCGTCTGCCGTTCTTTTCCATTTCAAGGCGGTATTCGTTCCAAGCATAGTAATTTTCTGAATAGATAAAGAGTTGTCTAAAGGTATGATAATGTTTTCCGGTGGTTGTTTCTCATTCTTTTTCGCCAGGTAGATAACATAAAGTTTCCCCTCTTTTCCTTTAGTAAAAGCCAAAGAGTGTTCGCGATAAGGTGGAGCCGGCCGGGTATTATAAATAGCGTTTCCGTTAACCTTTAACCAGCTTCCCAAACTTTTCATTCGTTCATAAGCCGTTTTGTCCAATTTCCCGTCCGGATCAGGGCCCAACTTCAATAAAAGATTACCCCCCTTTGCCACAACATCCACCAACGTATGAATGAGCGTTTTTACCGGCTTATAATGGGCATCCCGACTGTATGACCAACTGCCGCTCATAGTTAAGCAGGTTTCCCAAGGTTCGGGTAAATAATTTTTGGGAACATACTGTTCAGGCGTCAGATAATTCTCATTGGAACCGGCAACAAAACGGTCTACAACGAGAAGTCCGGGTTGTTTTTTCCTAGAATCTTCGACAATCTTATCCATGTTCAGATCCTGGTTTTGTGGAATATGGAGTTGTGTATACCCACGTTCTTTAAACATTCCGTCTATGAAGGAGGAAATTCCCATCTCCATGGGATCCAATGGTCTGACCCAGCCTCCGTCTAACCAAAGGATATCAACTTTTCCGTAATTACTCATTATCTCATTGATTTGTGTATGCGTAAATTCAACAAATTTTTGCCAGCGCTGAGGATGTTTATAGATATTATAATTTACATTCCGATCAATAGGGGGGAAATAGGGATTCCAAAAATATTCACTGTGCCAATCTGCTTTGGAAAAATAAGCCCCGATCATGAAATTATGTTTTCTGAAAGCCGTAAAGAGCTCCTGGGTAACATCGGCTTTGCTGTTTTTGTGGAAGATACAATTTTTATCTGTAACTTTATAATCGGTTGTTTTAGTGTCAAACATGCAGAAACCATCGTGATGTTTGGTGGTGAAAATGAGATATTTCATCCCGGCGTCTTCCGCAGTTGTAGCCCATTTTTCCGGTTGAAAAAGGACAGGGTTGAACGTTTCTTTCAATTTTTCATAGGCGTTCTTATATTCAAAATAATTATTATTGTTTCTTTTTGTCCAGCCAACATCTTCGGGACAGATAGACCATGATTCCACAATACCCCATTGAGAGTATGTTCCCCAATGCATCATCAGACCGAGTTTAAGGTCACGCCATTTTTCCAATTTTTCTTTAACGAGTGGGTCAGAGGGTGGGATATAGCCGTTAGTCTGTTTATCTATTTGTGAATAGAGGGGTGAGAGAGTAAAAAATAATAACAACCCGATTATTTTGTACATTGTATTCCTCCCTTATGAAAAAACAACCACAAAGCCGTAAAGAGAAACTTTTTAGTATCTTAATATTTCTTTATGTCTTAGAGACTTTGTGGCTGTCGTTTTTATTTTGTCTTACTAGCTATAACGCTTAGTGTGCCTTCGGAATAAGAAGCTTTTGCCTTGAGTTCCGTTTTACCGGCTTC
>JAUVIB010000060.1 GCA_030592985.1 Calditrichaceae bacterium
GGCAAAAACATCATTATTGAAAGTTCTAATAGACCAATACCCATCATGATATCTCCTATCATTTAGTTGTTTTACAAGGGTTTCCATTTATAGCTCTACCATCTAAACCTCTTTCTAATTATAATTTGGAATTCATTAATCCTTTATACTGATTTTTATTGACTCTATAAACTAAAGTTAAATGTAATACCCAATAATACAATATGCTCATTGAAATCTATCACTTTCACATTATTTCTTTCTTTATTTGCATATATATATTTGTATATTCCGTAAAGTCCTATTTTCCAGAATGCAATCGTATTAATCCCTACTTCTATATTATACATAATTCCTGTTTCCCGTGCACCCGGCTCATCTTCCCCTTTTGGTACTTCTAATCTACCGATACCACCTCCTATAAAAAAAATTACTCTTTCGGTTTTAAATAATTTTGTCATATAAAGGGCATTAACTGTAATCATACCGGCAATTTCGTAAAAATGGGTTGGATCGGCGCAATTTTTGTAAGCTTCAGTGGAAATCGAAATAGCAAAAGGGAATTTTCCTGGTTTAATATCAAGTGTTAATTGTCCGCCTCCTAATTTGCCGAGTGGAGACCGATTATCAGAAAATCCTCCTTGACCGAATCGAATCGTGAAGTATATATTTTTCTCTACTGAAGATAAACTATCGGTTTGGCTAACTATTTCATGAGCGTTAAGTTGAAAACATGAGAAAAAAACAAAATTGAATACTAAGAATATAGAGAGAAGATATATTTTATACACAGGTCTTCTCCTTTTTTTAATGGCTTTATTTTAACCAATGCCCTCAATGATAGGATAGTGAAAGTTCTTTTGAATTACCCCATTAATCTAACTTGAATAAGTCTAAATACAAACTATTTATAGATTTAATCTGAGAATAATTCAGGTTAATTGATTCTCATTAGTTTCTCCAGGTAACCGTTCCAGTCTATAATCAGTTTTAAAATCCTGACCCTTTTTAAATTGACCAAACATATTTTTTTATGCATATCAAAAAATGTCCGCATTTTGTCTACCCCATCCATCTTGATTTAATAATAAAAGTACATATATTTAAATATCTAATTTTTTACTCTAATTAAAGTAATCCGAATTATTGGAGAACCACAATTGATAATAGGGATAAAAATCAGTTAATTGAAGTTTTAGTCTTTAGGCAAAAAAAGCATTTGATATGAGTAAGGTAGTAGAAAAACCTTTTTTATAATTGAAATAATCAGGGGTATATAATACTATGAAAGCAATCTTAGTAGTAAAGATTTTTAAAAAAACATGTTTATATTTTTTTTTATTACAAGCTTAGGCAATCGATTGTCCAGAATTTTCTCAAACGGAGTCAAAATACTTTAGAGTGAAAAAATTTGTTTCAACACCCTTTATTAGCAATTAATAATAACAGATCAATAAAATATCGCTAATGAGCGATTAAACTACAATTACGTTTATGACAATTTTTGCCGAATAGAAAAAACAATAAGTTACCAAAGCAAGTAGTAATGATGGGATTAAAGGAAAGGTTTAACTTATGAAAAGACTCACCATTGGTATTTTCCTTCTTTTATGTTTGTCAGTAAGTTTATTCTCGCAGACAACTGGAAAAATTTCCGGAACAATCAAAGATGTCGAAACAGGAGAACCCCTTGTAGGTGTAAATGTTATTGTCGAAGGAGCCTATTTGGGAGCAGCATCTGATAATGACGGTAAATATTATATTTTAAATGTGCCTTCAGGAACCTTTACGGTTACATTTATGATCCTTGGTTATGCGACAAAAATAGTCAAAGATGTCCAGGTATCCGTGAACCGAACCTCCCCTTTATCAATAACAATGCAGGAAACGCTATTACTTGGTGAAGAAATTGTAGTGATAGCGGATAAGATAACCATAAGAAAGGATCAGACAAGTTCAATTCGAAATGTATCATCAGAAGAGTTTGAGGTGCTTCCGATTGAAAGCACCGGAGGTGTTGTGGCTTTGCAGCCAGGTGTTGTACAAGGCCATTTTCGTGGTGGACGAAGCAATGAGACAGGCTATTTAATTGATGGCATATCTGTCAATAATGGTTTAAATAGAGGTAAAATGATTACTATTGACCCTGATGCTGTTCAGGAAATCGAGGTCATAACCGGTACTTTTAGTGCCAAGTATGGACAGGCTATGAGCGGTATTGTCAATGCTGTTACCAAAGAAGGCGGTAAAACTTTTCATGGAAAATTTGAAGCGTATTTAGCAAATTATCTTACCTCCCATGATGATATTTTCATAGGTATAGAACCCTCACAAGTGGATCGCAATGAAGATTATAAATTTATGATACACGGTCCGGTCATTGGTGACCGACTTACTTTTTTTGCAAGTGCCAGAATTCAGGATAATGACAATTATCTTAATGGTATTAGACGATTTAACGTAACTGACCGACCGGACTATGGCGCTTTTCAGGATAGTTCTTTATATGACGATGTAACCGGCGAATATGCTTATAATGAGCATACAGGAGACAGTGCTTACGTACCGATGAGCTGGACAGAATCAATAAATCTTAACGGCAAACTTACATTAAAATTACAGAATATAAAAATGTCATTGATGTATTTACTTAATCAGAGTGAACAACAATGGTACAGTCATTCCAGAAAGTATAAACCAGATGGCCGCTCTCGTGGTCATAATAATAGCCAGATGCTGACCTATCAGTTTAATCATATACCGGGTAAAAAGATATTTTACGAGGTAAAATTTTCCTATTCCAAAGACACGTGGGGAAATTACTTGTATGAAAATCCTTTGGATAGCCGCTATGTTCATGACTATTTTTCATCAAATCAGAATTATACTGGTTTTGTAACAGGCGGGCAGGATAAAGGGCATTCCGAAACGGTTAGTGAAAAAATGCTCGGTCGCATAGATGTAACCTGGCAGGTCAACTATAATCACCTCATCGAAACCGGATTTCAGGGTGAAATGTTTAATTACGATGTTAGAAGTAGTAGCATATTAAATCTTTATCGCAATACACAGGCCTCCGGTTTTCTTTACGCGCCGGAAATTATGGCGGATTCAACAATTTATACCGATAGTTATAAAAAGAATCCTTTACAATTGTCCGCCTGGATTTCTGACAAGATGGAATTTGACGACATGGTTATATCATTAGGTGTGCGAGCTGAGTATTTTGATCCAAATTCTACTTATCCTTCCAACTATAGAAATCCTAATAATTTACTGCAAAAAGAAGATACGCCGGAATGGATTAGCACCTATCCGAAAGCAGAAGCGAAAGTACATTTTGCCCCGCGTTTTGGTTTGTCCTATCAACTTGGCGAGACAGCGTTATTACGTTTCAGTTATGGACACTTTTACCAATATCCACCTCATAGTACCATGTATCAAAACAACTCTTATATCATTTCTCCAACAAGTTTCTCCAGCACCCTGGGCAATCCTAATGTTGAGCCGGAGATGACAGTAAGTTACGAGATAGGATTATGGCAGGTTCTTAATAAATATATGGACCTCGAGGTCGCGCTTTGGTACAGAGATATTTATAATTTATCCACTATCAATATTGTTACAACCTATAACGCAGTTCGCTATGGCCTTTATGGCAATAAAGATTACGGTAACGCTCGAGGGCTCGAACTCAAATATAAAGCACATGTCGAAAACTTTTTTACTGAAGTTAACTATACATTGCAGTACACACGCGGCAATGCTGATAATCCCATTTTTACTTTTAACCGCGCCGGTAGCAGCCAGGATCCCATTCCAACATTAATTCCGATGAGCTGGGACCAACGTCATACTCTGAATCTAACCTTGGGATATAACAAAGTTAATTGGGGTGTGACAGTCATTGGCTGGATGGGATCAGGATCAGCTTATACGTGGAGTCCGATCGATCAGAATCCACTTAACCGCATTAATCTCTATCCGAACAACAGCAGCAAGCCTTTTCATCACAATTTTGATTTAAAAGCACATTATGACATTGCTACATTGTTAGGCTCCAATATTCGTGCAACATTATATATTTATAATCTCTTTGACCACTTAAACGAGAATGTTGTTAATTCAAATACAGGACGCACCAATCAGTCGATTATCAGACCGCAAGATCGATTGGGCCACTGGAGTGATTTTAGTACCTATGAAGAAAGAATTTACAGTCCGTCCAACTGGTCAGCGCCCCGATTGGTCAAGCTTGGCCTCGGCGTATTGTTTTAACGATGTTGTGCTGAATTTAAGGAGTTGACCTAATGATAGGAAGAAATGCGAAAGGATTATCGACTATGAAGAAAATACTTTTATCTATTCTATGTTTTGGATTTTTATTAGTACACACAGTGGTTATCTATGCCCAGGTGAAGGTTTATGAAGGCCCGGAAGATGGTGCAGGTGATCCATTTCTTGAACGAGAAGGTTTTATGACAGGAAACCGCGTTCAGCTGCTTTTTAAAAATAACACCGAGTTGGGTGATTATCCACGACGGGATGCGGCATGGTGGCCAAGGGGGGTTGGCGGGAACACGATGCATAACGGTATGGCTCTTTTAGTGGGTGCAGCGGTTTACATAACCCAGGACTCAATTCCGGTCACCGACCCAATTCTTATCGAGCAACTGTCGCTGCAGGGAGAAATTGACACCCTCTTCTATTGCCAAACCAGTTATCGTGAAGAGATGGATCGCGATCTTACGGGTCAGATTGAATGGGGCTTTCATCCGGTAGCGGGTTTTATGAATAACCTTAGTGAAACGCCGGCTTTGAGTAATGATCCACTTTCGTGGCCGCCGCATGGTTGGCTTTACTCAGGACGCCAAACACATTGGTCGGGTGAGTGGGATGGACGTTTTGGTCGCGGTCAAATTAAAGCTGACTTGGAAGCCTATATTGTTGCAAATGATGCTCAGGATCTCGAGTATCTGGGTGAGGATGATAAGATTAAATATTATCCACGTAAGAGTGTTAAAATTGGTGATATTGATCCCGGTGTAACCGTGCAAAAGGGTAAACCGTGGGGTGGACTGGGAATAAGGGTGAAACAGAGAGGTTTTCAATGGAATAATCCTATGGCCCAGGACTGTATTTTTTGGGAATATACAATCGCTAATGTATCAGACTATGATTTGCCACACATGGCATTCGGCTACTGGCTGGATAACGATATCGGTGGAGAGAACACAGGTGAGGACGGCCATTTTGACAAAATTCGTAACTTATCGTACTTTTGGGATACCGATGGCATTGGCACTAACGGATATAGAACCGGCACCGCCGGATATGCCTATCTTGAAAGTCCTGGTATTTTTAATGATAATATAGATAACGATGATGATGGTCTGATTGACGAAAAACGCTACAATAGCGCCGGCGAATTCGTTGACAAAATGGATGGCATTGCGGATTTAGAAAAGTTTTTGTCGTTCTATGATAAAAAGGTAGAAGATTTAAAAGATCACTGGGAAGGCGATGAAGATCAGGATTGGAATGATGGTATCGATGAGAATAATGATGGAATCTACCAGCCAGGAGAGTTTGCCGGCGATGATGTGGGACTGGATGGTGTAGCCCCGAGTGAAATGAATTATACGGGTCCGGATGATGATGGTACAGAGTGTAACCATAAACCGGATATATATGCTGGTTATGCCGAACCAAACTTTGGCTGGACTGATGTGACTGAAACCGACATGTTAGGCTTAACAACATTGTTGTTTTATGATTGCCCTCCTCATGCGCCGCCTTATACGGGCTGGTTCAGGAATGATGAATCAGTATATAAAAGAATGGTACTTCATGATTCATTGACATCGGGTGCATTAAATATTGATAACTTGTTCCAGTTGTTTTCCACTGCCACTTTTCCTCTTTATAAAAATCATACCGAATTCATTGCAATGGCAGAATTGCATTCATATGATGATATTGCCGGTTTAAATTCGACAGGGCATTCAGCTCCGGCACTTTATACATTAAAAAGAGTGGTACAGCTTATATATGAAAAAGACTATCGCTTTGCCCAACCACCGGAAATGCCGACCCTTACAGCAGTGGCCGGAGACGGTTTTGTCCAACTGATGTGGAATAACCGGTCGGATCGGTTTACCAGGGAATCTTTCCTCGCTGGGGAAAACGATTTTGAAGGCTATAAAGTGTATCGGTCTACTGAGCCGGATATGCTGGATCCACAGATAATTACAGATGGCTATGGAACAAAAACATTTTCCAAACCTATTTTTCAGTGTGATATAAAAGATGAATACAGCGGTTTTGCAACCTGGGGACCTTTAAATGGCGCTTCTTATTACCTGGGAGACAATACAGGTATCGCCTACTCTTTTAGAGATGAAACCGTGGAAAATGGCCGCACTTATTATTATGCACTTGTCGCTTACGATTATGGTATTACACCCGAACAACTACAAGGTACTTCTATTATTGCTCAAGATGAAAATTTTGGTATTTCGCCATCCGAAAATAATGCGGTCGTTCGAAAGAATGAATTTGAAAGTGTAATATTTATCGGGCAAAATGTGGCTATTGTCACGCCCGGCACCAATGCTGCCGGTGAAAATATTGAAGTTGATTTTGAGGTTAATGACACCGGTGCAATGGGAAACGGACAAGTTGTTCCAAAAGTTGTTGATTTAAATTCACTCAAAGATGGCCATGTCTATAAAATAGAATTCTCTTATAACCAGCTGGATTCCGCTTATAGATACCATGCAGGTTATGGATATAAATATACCTCCAACGGCATTCAGGTATATGATATGACAGAAGATGATAAGTTGGTTCTTGAAGACATTATGATAAGTGATGGATATATTCAGACACCTAAAAATATGAATTCAGTTATTGAAAAAAGTGAGAGTGGTTTATATCATATAACTACATCGGAACTCATGTGGACGGAAATTTTTGATGGTTTGCGATTAGGCATCAAAATGCAAGTTCCTTTGGCAGAGCTTGATGTAGGCAATACAGGGTGGATGCCTGGAGAATCGCCTATGAATATCCTCTATATCGCCGATGAAATGCAATATTACAGATGGGATTATAATATTTATTTTTCCGATCAACCTCTTTACGAAACTCAGTTAACTTATCGATACGCTTATCTGGATGATGAAACAGGTACCAGAATAGACAGGGACTCGTTACTGTTTGGGAAGACATTCAATTTTAGAATTGAATGCCTCAATTTTGCTGACACTTCCGGAACCCCTCGTGTAATGGATATGCTGCCGCAAGATATGAATGGCAACGGTCAGTTTGACTTGTTTGAAGATCGTATCCTGGTTGGCCCTTTAAATGAAAGACGTATATGGGATGGTGTATTGTTTATCATTGATTTTCACCAATGTCAGGATGAAAATGAATTACCTCAGCCAAATGATGTTTATGCTATTCGCCACTTTAAGCCATGGTATAAAACAGATTCTCTTACATTCACGGTTTCAGCCGATAAGTTGATCGATGCGAAAGAAGCAAAAACCAAAATGGCAGACATCCGCGTTGTGCCGAATCCTTATGTTGCCACAAATATGATGGAACCGTCAGTAGTTAATAAATACCTTAACCAGAGCAGAAGATTATTGTTTACAAATCTTCCTGCACAAAGTACCATCAAGATATTTACAATTAGTGGTATGCTTGTTCGTGAATTGCACGCACCGGAAGATGGCCTAACATCATACAACGGTTTAGGAGACTCAAATACCGGCGACCTTCATTGGGATATGATATCCTGGGAAGGTTTGGAAATTGCTGCCGGTATGTATTTTTATCATGTAAAAGATGATATGACTGGTGAAGAAAAAACAGGCAAATTTGCGGTCATTAAATGACATTGTTAGAGAATTGAATTGAGTGAAAGGATAAAGTAATGTTAAAACGCCACCGTTTAATCATAATTTTGACATTTATAATCCTGATGAGCTATCCAAGTCTTGCTCAGGAACCATACAGAGTTGCTACAACATCGGCGGGTTTTTTGGAAATTGGTGTTGGCAGCGCCGGAATCGCCATGGGCGATGCTTATGTTGCATCGGCCAATGACATATCTGCTATCTATTGGAATCCGGCGGGTCTTGCGCTTTTGGAATCCAACGAAGCTCTGTTTATGTATCAACCGTGGGTTGTTGATGTAAATTCAATGTTTGCCGGCTTTGGTTTACCACTACCGGGGATAGGCACCATTGCCGTGGGAATATTCGGCCTCGATTATGGCAACATTGATGTGACTACCCTTGAATACCAACAAGGCACGGGCGAACAATATACTGCTTATGATTATAATTTTAGTCTGACTTACGCGCGTAGTATTGTCGATTGGTTTTCATTTGGAGCTTCATTAAAATATATCACTTCAAAGATTTGGCATACCAGTGCCAATGCCATGGCGATTGATTTAGGTGTACTTGTTCAAACACCCTTTTTCTCTCCCGAAGGCAAAAGAGAAAATGGTTTGCGAATAGGTATGAGCATTGCCAACTATGGCACCAGAATGCGATTTGACGGAGATGATTTACTGTTTCCGGCTGATATCGACGAATCAGTTCATGGTAATTATCAAAACCTGCAAGGAAAATACAACATGTCAGACTGGGAATTACCTTTGATTTTTCGAGTTGGAATCGCAGTGACGCCTATTGCTTTTGCAAACCAAAAATTAACCATAGAGGTCGATGCCCTGCACCCTAACAATATGAGCGAATCTCTTAATGTGGGCGCTGAATACAAGTTTTTTGCCCCTGGATTTGGAGATTTTTCCCTGCGTGCCGGTTATAAGGGGTTGTTTTTAATCAATACAAATTATGGACCCACTTTTGGCGGTGGATTGAATTTTCATTTGTCTCCGAATTTATCAGTTAATATTGATTATGCCTATCATACGCTTGGGGTGTTAGGAGATATTCATAGCAGCTGTTTTGGTGTTCACTTTTAATAAATATTGAATAATTAAGTATTTAGCGATTAAATTAAAAATATTATTTTTATCATTCCAAGTGTAGCGAGGCGGAGTGGGGGAATCTGAACGCTCTCGAGATTATTGGACTTACAAATTTCTTCCTTGGGACGAAATGACAATGTGTGGAGTTTTCAACCAGATACTACTTAATATGTTCAGAATCAATTGAAAAGAAAAAATGTATGTATAGGAGACGCCATGAAATTTAATACAATGACACTATTGGGAGCGATTATTATCAGCGTTGGGATTGTTACGTGTGATTTTAATAGTCATACCGAACCCGAAATAAATATTGATAATGCTGAAATATTGGGACATGAGATATACATTAATGAGTCGCCAGAAAAACCGAAAGGAATTGATTCACTCTATATTAATGAAGGAGATACATTAAAGCTTGATTTAACGACAGGGTTGCTAAATACACCTAATTATATATGGAATGTAGAAAATGACAATGTGTTAAAAATTATTCAGATACCGGGAGAACCACTTTCATTTTATGCTGTTGCCCTCATGGATAGCGGTATTACAACTACGTTGTTGCTAGATGATGATGCCAATGATGCGTATAAAAAGTTAAATGTCGTTGTTACTAAATATTGGGCGGATCCTGATTATTACAAGCCGATTGGGGAATTTGGGGGCCATCATTACTACTTGTCTCTCCGCAGTAAAACATGGCCGGAAGCTAAATATAATTGCGAAGTCGCTGCCGGCTATTTGGCATGTATTAATAGCCAGGAAGAGAATATTTTTCTTAATGAAGTACAGAAGAGTGAAGGCACCGAGAATATATGGATCGGTATTCGCTATGCTCTTTATGGCAGTGCATATGGCCTACTTTATTGGGTGAATGGTGAAGAAGTGACGTATGACCATTTTATTGACCATAATGGCCCCGGAAAATATGCTGGTAGATTTTATTTTGCTATGGCAACGACTGCAAACGGTATTTGGATAAACTATCCGATAGCGGAGCGCTTTAACTACTTTTTAGAAATAGAATAAAAAGTTTTTCCATTTGAAATAAGGGAGTGAGAAAAAATAAGATGAGTTTTTTTGCGCATAAAACTTCTATAAAAACAGACACAACCACTTTTGAAATGCACCAATTCATATTTTTTTACTCCTTAAAGCTGCAACTATTTTGTAGAATTATTTTTACTTTTGGCTCAAGGGTACTTTTATTTATACATGCTTGCACACTATATCGAAATAATAGGTGTTTGTAGTCATGAAAATTAAGACTTTACTATTATCACTCTCTCTATTAATAATTGCCTGTGGAGTAAAAGCTCCAAAAGAACCTAAAGAAAAGATTCTTGTCAATATTGCCGGCCTATCAACGATCAGTGTTAATGAGTTTCTGCGACGTGCTGAATATGTACCGCGACCGGATTATTGTAGGTCCAATACTTATCTGCATAAAAAAATCATCCTCAACTCGCTGATTGCCGAAAAAATACTCGCGCTGGAAGCCGGAAAAGATTCCCCGCTATTGTCAAAGATAGAATTTCAACACTTTATAAAAGGGCACAAAGAACAGGCAATGCGTCGGTATATGCATCATATAGAGGCTACTGACAAGGTTATCCTTGAGACAACGGAAATAAAAAATGCCTATAAGTTTGCCGGCCGGGAATACCATATTGTATATTTCACACTTGACGATAGTTCAACCGCTAATAAGGCACAGCGTGAACTGGCAACAGATCCAAAAAGGTTTCAAGACATTTATTTTCAAATAGCAGGTAATACGAGTGCGCCGCAACGAAAAGTTAAATGGAAAAACAATGAGCATATAAAACTGCATCATGCTCTTTTTTCACATGACTTGATAAAAGGTCAGGTACTGCAGCCGATAAAAGTTGATGAAAATAATTATGTGTTTATCAAAATTCTTGCTTGGACCGATGATATGGTAATAACCGAAAAACAGCGCCAGGAACGGCTTGATGATGTGAGGGAAAAATTGACACAGATAAAAGCCGGCGCCATCTGGGATAAACGCGTCGCTCAAATAATGCGCGGCAAGCGTATGGATTTTAATGACGATGTTTTTTATATATTAACAGAGTTGTTGTATGACATCTATTTCCCGTCGGCTGAAAAGAAGCGCAATAATGCCATTAATCAACTATGGCAGCAGGAGGATGAACAAGCGCAAAAAGTTATACATGATATTCCTGATGACGCATTATTACAACAACCGTTTCTTAGCGTTGATGGTAATGTTTGGACGGTAAAAGATTTTCGCACAAAATTGATGTCTCACCCGCTTGTTTTTCGGAATCAGCACGTAGGATCGAAAGAATTCCCGCAGCAGTTCCGCCTGGCGGTTGCTGATCTTGTTCGTGATTATTACGTCACTCAAAAAGCGTATGAGGCCGGCTATGATAATGTTAATATTATAAAACGCAATGTTAATATGTGGCGGGATACATTCCTGGCATTCAATGAAAAACATCGGTATTTAGAATCCGTGGGAGAAACACGATCTTTTGCACAAAATTATCATAAAATATTGAAAGAGACTTTAAACCCATATATTAATGAATTGCAGAAAAAATATTATAAAAAAATCAAATTGGATTTTGACGCTTTTGAGGATATCGTTCTGACGTCCATCGATTTATTTGTTAAATACAATCAACAACCTTTTAAGTCTGTTGTGCCATTGTTTCCTGTGATAACTGATGATCATTTGATTGAATATGTGGACAAAATGAAAGACTAATCAGAGTTATTCAATATAAAAGGGGATACCAAGGTTGATGGTCTTGTGAAAAGCCGAAAATTTTTTAAGTGCATTTATTCAGTATAACAAATAAAAAAGGCTACTATTAACAAGTCGAAAGGAGGTGGTAAAACGGCTGCAAACATGCAATAACACATAATAAATCGAAAGGAGGTGATAATGGATATGTTCGGTTCATCAAAAAATCGAACACAAAAATGAAACTCAAATTTTAATTAGTTTTGAAATGTGAAACTTTTTTAAATTGAATATTAAAAAAAAGTGCTGCAGTTCAATTCATCTTCGACGTTAATTTTATAACGAATAGGAGAAGTAAAAATGCTTAAAACCAAAAAAACTTTACAATTTTTTATTGGATTGGTGGTTATAATTTCATTTTTCGGATCATTAACCGCCAAAGAAACAAAATTAGCAAAAATAATGAAGCCCTCTGTGGATGCAATCAAAGTGTGGACTGATGAAATGATTAAGCCCGATGAGGGTAAAATTAATGCAATCACCGGCTTGCCTTCACGCTATGGTACGAAATCTGAACCCGGTTCGGAAAATATTGTTCGCTGGTGTGTGAATGGTGGAAATGAAGGTGACTACATGCTGATAAATTCGGATAATCCGGCAAGTGGACCTTATGCGATGAAATTTGGTA
>JAUVIB010000156.1 GCA_030592985.1 Calditrichaceae bacterium
ATCGCCGTGTATTTATCAGTATGTTATTCATCGGGCTAACTTTAACCGGTTATATATCCTATCGTAACCTTCCTATCGAGATGCTGCCCAATGTTGAGCTGCCTTTTTTATTCATCCAGGTTAACAGCGCGGTTGATATGGATCCGCAATATGTGGAAAAACAGGCCATTATCCCTCTTGAAGGCGCAATCGGTACATTGGAAGGTATTGAAAAAATTGAATCGTTTGTAAACCGTCGCAGTGGGCGTATAATTGTCTACTATACTTCCAATGTAAATTTAAAATACGCTTACCTCAAACTGCAGGGGAAAGTAGAAACCATAAAACAAGGTTTATCTTCTGATTTCAGAGTGCAGGTTGTAAAGGTCGATACCGAGCAATTAAGCAATATGTTCATGAATCTTCAAGTGCGTGGATTCGGCGCAAGCGATAGAATCCGCCAAATTTGTGAAAAAAACATTCGCCCGAAGTTAGAATCCATAGATGGTATCGCTAATGTTGAGGTCTTTGGAGGCCGTGAAAAATCGGTTGAGATTATTTTAAATGATGAAGCCGCTAAAGCTAATAATGTTACGCCTGCCAGGATTCGTTCGCTAATATTAAAAAACAGACAGGCGAAAACATATCTTGGAACCATTGATCATTATCAGCAGCGTTCACCGGTTAATCTAACAGCCGATTATACGGATATTAGCGAATTAGAAAATATAGTAGTAAATCCTGCCGTACCGATTTTATTGAAAAATATTGCCACGATTCAATTTGATGTTCAGGAAGAAACATCCCTTAGCCGGGTGAATGGTAAAGAAGCCGTCACTATTCAATTAATTTATGACGGCAAAGTAAATTTGATTGAGTTATCGCATATCACTCAAAGTGTAATTGAGCGATTAAATGATGAGCTGAAATCTCAGGATATTGAGATTGTAATTCAACAGAATAATGCTGAATACCTTGAAGATAATATCGAGTTAATTAAATCACTAGCGATAACCGGAGGTTTGATTGCCATTCTAATCCTCTGGTTCTTTCTAAGAAATATACGTTTGGTTATTGTTATTGCCCTGGCATTGCCGATTTCTATTTTTACCTCTTTTAATCTCTTTTATGCTTTTGGTATATCCCTAAATAGTTTAACTTTGGTGGGTATGGCGCTCGCGGTTGGAATGCTGTTGGATAACAGTATTGTCGTGTTGGAGAATATATACCGCCTCATTCGTAATAACAGATCGCCCCGTGAGGCGGTCATTAAAGGTACACAGGAGGTTTGGCGTTCCATACTTGCAGCGACTCTCACCACCGTTATTGTATTTTTACCATTCATTTTTGCCGAAAACTTTATGGTGCGTGTTCTGGGATACAACATCGGCGTTTCCATTATATCCACTTTGTTTGTTTCTCTATTGGTTGCCTTTACCTTAATCCCCATGGCGGCCTATTATTTTTTTGAGAGGAAACCAAAACAAGAAATACAATTTCAATCGGTAACACTGCAAAACCGTGCAGTTCAAATATATGTCTTATTATTAAAATCGACCATGCGTTTTCCTCTGCGCACCATTATTTGGGCAGTTGTCCTGTTTTTTGTCAGTATTCTTCTAACACTCTCTGTAAGTATTGGTGGACAGGAAGAGGTTGAAACGCCGGATTTCAACTTATATGTTACCATGCGGGAAGGTTCAACCCTGGAAATGACCGATAAAGCGGTTGAAGAGTTGGAAAAGGCTTTGAAAAATGTCGAAGAAGCAGAGGATATCATTAGTCAAATCTATGAGGAAGAGGCGGTTATAACCATAAAATTAAAGGAAAATTTTGAGAAAATAGATAACCTTACACTTCAGGAAATAAAAGAGAAAATTAATAGTAACATTCATGATTTTAGAGCCGCTGACGTCAGTTTTGATGAACCACAGACCAGTTCCCGTTTTCAAAGTGGAAGCCGTGGCAGAAATAGTTTATCTTTTGAAAATATGCTGGGTGTCGGTTCACAGGGTGAAAAAATCATCATTAAAGGAAATGATTTTGAAGTGATGCGCCGGGTGGCGAGTGATATAGAGTATCAATTGGATGAATTGCCATCGATGAGAAGGTCACGAGTAAATGTTTCGCGGAGCAGGCCTGAAGTACATCTCTTGTTTGATAATAATTTATTAAATAGTTACGAAATCTCATTAAACTCAATTGCGACAGAATTGGGCAGTTTTAGAAAAGAAGCGCCTGTAGGAGTGCAGTTTAAGCAGGGGAGTGAAGAATATGAAATTATAATTCAGAATGAGAATACTGAAGAGACGTCCATGGAAGATATTAAAAAACTTCCCATTGCTTCAAATGCCGGTGGATATTATCCTCTTCAACAGGTTAGCCGCATTGTTTATGCGGAGGGCAGCGGAGGAATTAACCGTGTAAATCAGGAAAAGCAAATTGAAGTATCTTATAGTTTTATTTCTGAAGTTAATGAATCAAACGCCTACTTAGAAGCGTCCAGGGATGAGGTGGAACAGCTAATTAACAGGATGGAAATTCCTTCCGGTGTAGCTATTGAATTTGAACGGAGCGAGACGGACTTGAATGATTTTTATTTCCTTCTTGCTGTGGCATTTATTTTGATTTATATGGTATTAGCCTCCGTTTTTGAATCAGTGGTAAATCCGTTTGTTATTATGTTTACGATTCCATTGGCAGCTATCGGTTCGTTTTGGGCTATTATTTTTACCGATAATTCACTGCTTAATGCTAATACACTTATAGGGTTTTTAATTTTGCTGGGAATTGTGGTGAATAATGGAATTATTTTGATTGATTATACCCGCATTTTACGGCAAAGGTCTTTCCGCCGTTCCAGGGCATTGATGATGGCCGGTAAAGCCCGCCTGCGTCCGATCCTGATCACTGCCATAACCACGATTGTAGCTATGATACCTCTTGCACTGGGCAAGGTGGAATATGTTACCAGTATTGCTTCTCCCTTTGCGGTAACGGTTATCGGTGGACTTTCTTTGAGTACGGTTTTTACCTTGATATATATTCCGACGGTCTATTCCGGTTTGGAAAGCCTTTTAATCTGGTTGAAAGACTTAAACTGGAAGGTTAAAGCTGTGCAAAGTTTGACCTCGATCGGTGGAATCATTTTAATTTATACCCGGATTGATAGTTTAATTTGGCAGCTTGCCAATCTGCTTTTACTGATGTTTCTTATTCCGGCTGCGACGTACTTTATAATGAATAGCTTACGTAGAGCCTCCGCTAAGCTTATTAAAGCGGATGAGCCGATTATCATTAAAATTAGAAATTTATATAAAATATATGAGCAGCCCGGGCGATTTCAACGCGAATGGAGAAAAGGAAAAGTTTTATCGGAAGATCATGAGAAAGGAGTCGTTACGCGTATTTGGCAAAGTCTGCTGTTCTCTTTTTTAATCTATTTTGTATATGTTTATCTTATACAGGGAATCTGGATATTTATAGTATCACATATTGTATTTTTTTATGGTCTCTATCTCATTCCTTCCAATGGCAAAAGCAGATTTCTGCACAAGCTGCCAAAACTGTTTTTATGGGGATTTCCTGCTATAAACCTGATTATTTTCTATGTCAAATGGCACAATCCTTTAAGCATCTTTTTAATTGCATTTATCTGGTATTTCAGCTTAGTCATATACACCACATCCAACCGCTTATTAAAAGGTATGATTGATATTAATCGCCTGAGCGGAAGATTTCCAAGGCTGCGAATGCGTTTTTACCGTTTAATCCAAGCCGTTCCGCTTATAGGCAAAAAGTCAAAACCTTTTAAAGCATTGAGCAGTATTTCTCTTGAAATAGGCACCGGTATGTTCGGGCTTCTTGGACCAAATGGGGCGGGTAAAACTACGTTGATGCGTATCATTTGCGGGATTTTAGAGCCGAGTTACGGTTCCATTCGAATTAATGGAATCAATGCAGAAGAAAAACGTGAAGAGCTTCAGGGTTTAATCGGTTATCTTCCACAGGATTTTGGCACTTATGAGAATATGAGCGCCATTGACTTCCTGACTTATCAGGCCATTTTAAAAAACATTTTAAATGATGAAGAGCGTAATCAGCGGGTCTCTTACGTTCTGTCATCCGTGGGTATGTATGAACATAAAGATGAAAAAATAGGTTCTTTTTCAGGAGGGATGAAACAACGTATTGGAATTGCCCAAACACTTCTGCACCTTCCACGTATTATGGTGGTAGATGAACCAACCGCCGGACTTGATCCACGAGAACGAATTCGTTTCCGTAATCTGTTGGTAGACTTAAGCAGAGAGCGCGTCGTAATTTTCTCCACACACATTATTGAAGATATTGCCAGCTCCTGCGATCGGGTAGCTGTTCTTAACGGAGGTGAATTGAAATATCTTGGCGAACCGGCCAGCATGGTTAAATTGGCCGAAAATTATGTGTGGCAGTGTTTAATTGATGAATCTCAATTTGAAGATATCCGATCACAGTTTAAGATTATACACCATATCAAAGTTAATAATCAAGTTAAAATCAGATTATTATCCTCCCAAAAACCGTTGGAAGGAGCTATACAAGTAATGCCTACGCTTGAGGATTCGTATTTGTGGCTATTGTCGGAAGAGGGTAATAATGAATAAAATTATCCAAAGTTTACACCTGCTTAGGCAAATAGTTGCTTATAATATAAAAATAATATTCGCCAATAAATTTCTTTATTTCTTACTGACAACCCTTATTGTTTTTATTACAATTGTGTCCATCAATCTTTTTGACGCCGATTGGTATCCCGATCTATCAGAAGTGTATTCTTTTTTACTTATTTCGGGACTATTGTTAATTTTTTATCCCAGTGCTTTTGGTATACAAAATGATTTGGATACCCGAATGATTGAAGTGTTATTCGGAATTCCAAATTACCGTTATAAAGTATGGTTGACGCGTTTATTTGTAATCTATTTAATTGTTTGGTTTATGTTGGTATTATTGAGTATTTTGAGTTATTGGACGCTGGTTCCCGTTCCGGTGTTGGAATTAACCCTGCAATTGATGTTTCCTGTTGCTTTTCTCGGTGCGTTAGCATTTATGCTTTCCACCATTATCCGCAATGGTAACGGTACAGCTGCTGTTATGGTTATTCTTGGGTTGATTGTCTGGATTTCCAGCGGGTTTTTTGGTACGAGCGCCTGGAATGTCTTTTTAAATCCTTTCAGGATGCCTGATACTTTGACTAATACAATCTGGATTGAAATACTTTTTTATAATCGTCTCTATCTTGTAATAGGAACAATATTGGCTATTTTAACAGGGCTATATAAACTACAGAAAAGGGAAAAATTTATATAAATAATAGTGTTGAAAAAGTGTGATTTTCTATTCACTTACCCCATATAACCGGCCAAAAACATTGAAGGGCTTTCACTTGCTGAAAAATGAGAATAACTTTAGGACGTATAAATATTATGTTGAAAAATTTTCTGAGTTTGGAGGTATTTTTAACTTTACTCAATCACTTCGAAACGTAATGTTTTTGTTTTTGGTAATTTAAATTCTTTAAAAAAAGATGAATGCCATACTTCAATCTCATATTGGTTGGGCGAAAGCACAATTAAGTCTTCTGAACCCTTTCTACCATTAGTGTTTGGCCCAATCCAGGTGTCTACGAATGATTCTTCCTTTTTAATTATTCCATTTATCATTACAGCTGCATAGTCCATATAATCAGTCGAACGTGCAATTACCGAATCACCCTGAAAAATAGAATATGAAATAATGGGCAAACTTGAAAAAAATGTTACTTCATCATCCGAATTGTTTATAATCTTAAATGTTACAGTAAATTCTTCATCTTTCTTAAAAATATACTTTTCAATTCCATTAGAATCGCTTAGTATAAAAGAAACTTCGACATCTTCCTTGTTAAAATCATTATCAACAATACACGAATTAAAGATTGGAAAAATGAGTACTATAAAAATATATTTAAACATGATGGTATCCCAATTTCATAGAGATGGAAAAATAATTTAAATTCATCAGCATAAATTAAAACACTATATTGAGCGATTGTTAATTGAATATAAAGAGAAAACTTGATAATAAATAAGCTCCCTGAGCTTGCTGCGCCAGACTTAGTATGGTCAAAGGGGCGCTTGCAGTGAGCCTGTCGAATTGGCGGGGCTTCGACAAGCTCAGCCACCTTAAAGCTTTCCATTTCACCAAATTGGCTTTAATAACATATTGTATTACAATACTTATAACAAGAGTCGCTCAATTTATGTAAAAATATCTTACATTTATTGCTGTATTTCAGCTTCAATAAAAACCGGAAAATGGTCTGACGGATATTTCAAATCTTTAATATTGGCTAATACGCCGTATTTTTTTATTTTAATATTATTTTTACTAACAAAGATATAATCAATTCTTCCACTATTCTCTTTGCATACATCAAAACTGTTAAAAGTCCCCTCGGGCCCGAATGGCGGCTGCCGGCTTATTTTCTTTGAATCATTTAACCGGCTCACTATGTAATGTATCGGAGATTCATGTGGTTGTAAATTAAAATCTCCCATTAGAAATAGCGGCAGTTTTTCTTTATTGATGGAGTTAATTTTTTCTATAATCAACTCAGCCGATTTTTTACGGGCATCTTTCCCTCGATGATCAAAATGTGTATTAAAAACTAGGAATTTCTTAGTGGTTTTTTTGTCCTGCAATAGAATATAAGTACAAATGCGATTGAGTGAGGCATCCCAGCCTCTTGACGGTTTTTCGGGCGTTTCGGAAAGCCAGAAAGTTCCGCTTTCAATTTTATTAAATTTAAGTGTATTGTAAAAGACAGCAGAAAACTCACCTGTACCTTTTTCTTTTACATCCGCTCTACCCACACCCACATATTTGTATGATGTTAAATTATTATCAATATAGTTGATTTGGTGCTCTAATCCTTCCTGTGTACCAAACACATCCGGCGCATAAAAACGAACCTGATTGACCACTGTTTCTTTCCTGTTCGGCCAGGCGTTTTCACCGTCTTTGGGGTTATCATAGCGGATATTATAGGTCATTAATTTAATTTCCTGACTGAAGGAGAGATTAAGAAATATTAATAAAGCTGTTATGAAATAGATTATTTTTTTCATCATTATTTGTCCTTTTAGATGTTGAGAGAAGGCTGTTTTACTCCTATATTTCATTTTACTGCATACTTCTACACTTTATTTTTTGATGAATATTAAAGTTTTTCAGTTGAAAGAGAGTCTTGTGAGCTTAATAAAACTAAATCTAATTGTGTTTAGGTGACAGGACTATCTTCACCTAA
>JAUVIB010000219.1 GCA_030592985.1 Calditrichaceae bacterium
ACTGCGTAAAATCATAAACCCCAGGTTATCCATCTCCGATTCTGTTGCCCATTTTAACGTTACCATCCTATCCCCGGCAGCAACACTAAATGAGCTTAACTCCACCGGTAGTGGAGAATCGGAGATTATATTGGTATAGGTAATATCATCAATATAAATAGTGGCCACGTTACCAGAACTGCTCCGGCCAATAAACATATAGGAATCTATGGCAGTTACGTCAGAGAGAGCGGATTTGGCTAAATCGTTACCAACTAAAACACCATTAACCCATAAATCAAATGTATTTTGAGCAACATTTTGTGAACTGCCATAGGTATAATTTACAGAAGCTGAACTATTATTGCCGTATATTTCCACGGTATAATTTACATTTTGCAGAGGCATTACACCCGCTAAACTTGTCCATCCTCCCCCTGTTCTATACTCAGTTGCGATGGAGTTAGAAGCGCCAAATGTCCATTGCAATCCGGTAAAAGTTTGGTTAGAGGCAAAATTTGAGCCATTAGAAAAGTTACTACCGTCACCCTGAAAGAAACCCCATACGCCAGAATTTCCGCCGCCAAAACGAACAGTAAATTTAATGGTAAAGGCTTGTGCTCCGCTGTAATCATAAATACTGAACTTATTAACGGATCCACCAGTTGATGCAACACCCCTCAGTTCTGATCCGCTGCCGAGATCAGCAATACCCGGATTTTCAAGGTAAAAACCACCACTGGCCGTTCCAACACGCACAAAATCTTCACCGCTGGCCGGTTGTGGAAGAAAGATTGTACTCGTTCCACCCGATGTTGTAAATGAACCCGTACCTGTACCGAAGTCATACTGCCATGGCTGGGCGTAACTTGTTTGCAGAACTAACATGATGAAAACACTTATAAAGGTAACTTTTTTCATACCCACCTCCTAGTTATGTTCAAGTTTTTTTAATTCTTTTTCTGATAATATTGATTCAATAAATTTCGGATATAAGTGTGATTTTGGTATAAAAGATGTAATAAGCCACTTATCTTTTATATTTTTAAAATTAAAATAGCAAATCACCTCTTCTTGATTCAATTCAATACAAGATCCATTAACATCTTGTAATAAGTCGGCAATTTTATTATAAACAACTTTATACACGATCTCATTTTTAGTAGAGTCAAATAATTCAATACGATACCCACTAATTAAAATAGCCGAATCATAACCAGGGATACGTTCAGAATTTAAAACTGTTTTATTTAACCAGGAAGATTGTTTTAAAAATTCGCCGCGCGTTTCTCTGGCCACATACTCATGAATAATTGAAGAATAGGTATTTTGTTTATTATTAGATTCGAAACAATATATCTGGTAAGGTAAAAAAAGTACAAACATAAGAAATATTGATTTTCGATGCATATTTATTTCCTATTCTATGATAATGAAACGCAGTAATAGTAAATATACAATATTTTCTTGCCATTTCAACAGTTATTTTCAATAAAATTGATTTTTTCCCCTCCGCTCACTTTAAGAGAGGTTCTTATGATTTTTATTATCCTCCAATTCTATTAATTCTTAGAACCATTATTTAACTAACGGTATTTTTAACAAAAATGATATGCATTAAACAAAAAACAAAGAGTATTTACTCTTTCTGACAGATTAAAGTTGAGATTCAATTGGAAAAAGGATAAATTACTAAGATCAATCTCATCAGAATAAATAAAAGATAAAGTAATAAATTATGATACGAAGAAAGTTTATAAATCTACTGACAACCTACTTAGGGACACATCTCTTTAAACCGCTGATATTCGCAAAAGACATAACCGGTTATACCGGGGACAGACTAAAACTGATTAAGGATAGCGCAACCAAAGAAATTGTACTGTTAAAAAAATGGGATCAATATTATATTTCACTAAACGATTTTGCCAAGGCTTTAAATTATGGCATATTTACAAACTCGGCGAAACGGAAAGCCGTGTTATATGTGGATAGGGATAAGGCCACATTTACAGCGGATAATAGTTATGTACTTTTAAATAACCATGTTTATCAATTTACCTATGAACCCATTTGGCATGATTCGGAGATATGGGTATCTGCACAAATATTAGCGGATGTTTTTACTAAATACAGTTCACAAAAGTTTTTGTATAATAAGACGAGTAAAACATTAACTATAAATAAAAAAAATGTAAATATTTCAAAAGTAGATATCTCAAGCAGGAAAAACGGTTATTTAATCCATGTTTATGCTAATGAAAAGTTTCCCAGAAAAAATGTTACGATTAAAGAGAAAAAAGGATGGCTGTATGTTGATATTGTAGGCGGAAAAGTTGATAGAAAATCCATAAACAGGAAAATCCAAAGCGGACTCTTTTCTGAAATCGAGGCCATACAATTTTCACAGATGGTATCAATTGCTTTTAAACTCAGGAAAAGTACAGTTTCCAAAGAATTGATTTTTGATGAAGAATCAAATGATATTTATGTCAATCTGCAAATGAATGAGGAAATCCCCAAGGAAGATATCCGCAATACGGAACTCGAAGAACAACGGAAAGAGTGGCTGATTGATACAATAGTAATCGATCCGGGGCATGGGGGAAAAGATCCCGGCGCTGTTGGTTATAAAAAACTATATGAAAAAAATATTGTTCTTCCCGTTGCCTTAAAGTTGGGGAAAATGATTAATAAAAAAATACCGGATATTAAGGTTGTTTATACCAGAAAAACCGATATATTTATCCCCCTCTGGAAAAGAACTAAAATCGCAAATGAAAATAAGGGAAAACTATTTATCAGCCTGCATTGCAACGGCTCAGTAAATAAAAAAGTGAATGGATTTGAAACATACTTTCTTAGCGCCGACAAAGATGATCGGGCAAAATCTGTTGTGCTGAAGGAGAACGAGTCTATTTCATTTGAAGGACAATCTGACCGTAAAAGATATGAGGGGATTAATTTTATCCTGGCAACTATGGCTCAAAATGCCTTTATTAAGCAAAGCCAATATCTGGCTTCCGTCGTACAGGGTGCGCTTGCAAAAAAGCTGGTTGCTAACGGTATGAAGAACAGGGGTGTGAAACAAGGACCTTTTTGGGTCATGGTTGGCGCAACCATGCCGAATATTCTTATAGAAATGGGATATATATCCAATAAACATGAGGCTAATTTCCTGAAACAAAAAGGAAATCAAACCAAAATAGCTCAAGCCATTTACAACGGTATTGCTCAATATAAAGAACAAGTTGAAAGTACAATCTAAGATGAACAAACCCATTGGAATATTTGATTCCGGCCTCGGCGGTTTAACCGTTGTAAAGGAATTAAAAAAACAATTACCTAACGAGCAGCTCATCTATTTTGGCGATACTGCCCGTATTCCCTACGGGACTAAGTCAAAAGAGTTGATACAGCAGTTTGCTATGGAAGACGCTCGGTTTTTAATGCAGTTTAATATAAAGCTGCTTATTGTCGCTTGTAATACGGCCTCTTCTTTAGCCATCGATACTTTAAGGGAACATTTTTCTCTTCCGATAGTTGGTGTAGTAAGACCCGGGGCCCATGCCGCCACGGTCCAAACAAAGAATAATAAAATTGGCATTATTGGTACTCCTTCTACTATAAACAGTGATGCTTATGCTGATGAAATAAAATTACGAATGGATACGGCTGACGTTTATAGCCAGGCTTGTCCGTTGTTGGTGCCTCTTGTGGAAGAGGGTTGGTTAGATGGGGATATCACCCGGTTAACTTTAGAAGAGTATTTAAATACCCTGATTAAGAGAGATGTTGATACACTGATATTAGGATGTACGCATTATCCACTTCTGAAAAAGAGTATTGAAAAAATTACACAGGGCCGAATGAATTTAATAGATTCCGGTTTGGAAACTGCGAAAACTGTAAAAGAGATATTAATTAAAGAAAATTTGCTCAATCTTGATAATCAAGAATTTAAAGACCAGTATTTTGTCAGTGATAATCCTTTGAAATTCCAGAAGATTGGTTCTATGTTTCTTGGCGAAGAACTGACAAATGTTAAGCGAATAGATTTTGAAAAGTTTTTAATGGAAAACAAAAAATTGCTAAAAAATATACAAATTTAAAACTAAGGATAGAAAATGGTGAAAAATATTTCCCGATATTTTGCCTTTATAATTATCATATTAAGTCCAATAATAAAATTAGAAGCAGCCGGCGCTTTAACAACAGGTTTTGAGTTTTTAAAAACTGATTATAATGCACGTCCGGCAGCCATGGGTAAAGCATTTCTGACTCTGCGAGGAGACATAACCGGACTTTTTATTAATCCTGCCGGAATGGCTTATACGGAAAATCGACAATATGGGTTTACTTATACCAATTATCTATTGGATGTTAATGCTGGATTTGCCGGATATTCACATATTCTGCCAAAATTCGGAGTTTTAAGTGCCGGACTGATTTATATGGATTACGGATCTTTTAAGGAGACGGATGATAATGCTGTGGAAACCGGCCGGAACTTTGATGCGAGTGATATTGCTTTGTCTGTAGGTTTGGCTAATCATCTCGGCAACGGATTTAGTTATGGTGTTAATTTAAAATATATCCATTCAAAAATAGAGCAATATTCCGCCCATGCGATTGCTCTTGATTTTAGCCTGTTATATGAAGCTTCATTTCAGAAAGACCTGTATCTCGTGGCAATTATGCAAAATCTTGGTAAAAATTTCAGTTATTATGGTGATGTTGAAGAATCGATGCCACTAAATATCGGACTTGGTGTGAGTAAAAAATTGGAACATTTACCCTTAGAATTGGCTTTTAGTTTTAATGATTTGAATATTTCAACCGATGACTTCGGCGATCATTTTAAGAGCTTTTCCATCGGCGGCGAATTTCGGATTAGTGAAATGCTGAGATTAAGACTGGGATATAATAACGCTTTAAGAGATGGATTAAGCACGAATAATGATGTGAAATTTGCAGGTGTATCCGGAGGATTCGGTATTATCTGGAAGAGTTTCCGGTTTGATTATGCTTATTCCAATTTTGGACAATTAGGCGCTACTCATCGATTTGGAATATTTGGATATATACAGTAAAGATGAGCTGTAAATAAAGCATCCTTTGTCATATAAGATTTTCTCACTAAAACTTCATACCTTTTTATCAGTTTCATAGCATTCGAATCTGGTATTTAATAAACCTTAATTTTGATATTTAGAAAAAAACTCTTGTATTAAAATCATTCATTCAATAATTTGTTGATAGACAAGACAGATTACTATTAAAAAAGAAATGACCTAATAATATGTTTATAGATTATGTAAAAATACATTTAACGGCAGGAGCCGGCGGCAGTGGTTGTGTGAGTTTCCACCGTGAAAAATTTATCGATAAAGGCGGACCCGACGGTGGTGACGGTGGTCGTGGCGGTAGTATTGTTATTATTGCTGATAAACAATTGAGGACTTTACAGGATTATACCTATCGTCGTCAATATAAGGCTGACCGCGGCAAGCATGGTATGGGTTCCAATAAACATGGGAAAAGCGGCAAAGATATTATTTTAAAAGCGCCTCTTGGAACGATAATTAAAGATGCACAAAGCGGTGAAATCCTGGTTGATTTAATCGAAGATGGACAAAAATTTATCGCTGCAAAAGGCGGGCGCGGAGGCAGAGGAAAGGCTCGTTTTGCCACACCCACAAAACGGAGCCCGCGAGATTGGGAAGTTGGCGGCGCAGGGGGAGATCAATGGTTTGAGTTTGAATTGAAATTAATTGCCGATATCGGTTTAGTGGGTTTACCAAATGCCGGTAAATCGACTTTGTTGTCCCGAATATCCAAAGCGAAGCCTAAAATTGCCAATTACCCTTTTACAACATTATCACCCATGTTAGGTATCGTTCCGCATTATGACTATCAAAACTATGTAGTGGCCGATATTCCGGGACTTATTGAAGGCGCCCATGAAGGGAAAGGCCTGGGTCATCAATTCT